>NZ_DBNHSF010000189.1:0-11621 GCF_057143545.1 Candidatus Andeanibacterium sp. | reverse complement strand
AAGATGGACGAGAAGCGGGTCGAGGGTTACCGCAATTTCGCGACCAAGCTGTGGAACGCGGCGCGCTTCTGCCAGGCCAACGGGATCGGCGGCACCAGGGATTTGGCCGCGCCCAAGGCCACCAGCGCGGTCAACCGCTGGATCGTGGGCGAAGTGGTCGAATGCCAGGCCGCGATCGATAAGGCGATGGCCGAATTGCGCTTCGATGCCGCCGCCAACGCAATCTACCACTTCGTCTGGGACACTTTCTGCGACTGGTATCTCGAGCTGATCAAGCCAATCCTTGCCCCCTCCCCTTCAGGGGAGGGGGTCGGGGGAGGGGCATTGCAAGCCGGGACTCCCCCCTCCCCAACCCTCCCCGCTGAAGGAGGGAAGAAGTTAGCCGAAGAAACCAGGGCGGTCGCCGGCTGGGCGCTCGACCAGATCCTCGTCATGCTCCACCCGTTCATGCCGTTCGTCACCGAGGAATTGTGGTCGAAAATGGCGCACCGGCCCAATTTCCCGCTGATCACCGAGAAGTGGCCCGAGCCGCAGGCCGGGGTGGATGCGGCGGCCAAGGCGGAAGTCGAATGGCTGATCGCGCTGACCAGCGGCATACGCGGGGCCAAGAACGAGCTGGGCATCGCACCGGGAGCCAAGCTCGATGCCTATTGCGAAGCACCCAGCGAGCTCGCCCGGTCGGTGATTGCCGCAAATGGCTCAGCGATTGAACGCCTGGCCAGGCTCAATGGCATATCGCTCTCCGCGGCGCCCGCTGGCGCGGCCATGCAGATCGGCGTCGCGGGTGACAGTATCGTGATCCCCCTCGCAGGCATCATCGACATCGCCGCCGAAAAGGCCCGCCTGACCAAGGCGCTCGAAGCCTCGCAGAAGGAAGCCAAATCGCTCGAAGGGCGGCTCAACAACCCCGCCTTCGTCGAGAAGGCCAAGCCCGAAGCGGTCGAAAAGGCCCGCGCCGACCATGCCCACCATGCCGCCGAGGTCGAGCGGCTGTCGGCGGCGCTGGAACGGCTGGGGTGAGCGAGGAGCAGTCCGGCCCCTCCCCCTCGATGGGGGAGGGTTACGCAGGCTTGCGAGCTTGCTCGCTAGCCGGAATTGGGTGGGGGTGCGCGCGCCTCATGGCGCGTCGCCTAGGGCACCATCACCCCCATCCAACTGCGCCCAGGCGCTTGCAGCGCCAAGGCTTCGTATCCTTCCCCCATCGAGGGGGAAGGGGTTTGCGTTCATGCCCCTGATCCTCGCCACCGATGCCCCCGGCGGCGACGCGGAAATCTTCGCATCGATCCAGGGCGAAGGGCCGAGCATGGGCAAGCCCTGCGCCTTTGTCCGCCTGTCGCGCTGCAACCTCGCCTGCCACTGGTGCGACACCGCCTATACCTGGCGCTTTACCGGCGACAATCGGCCGCATCGCGACGATATCGCCTATGACCGCCAGGCCAACCAGGTCACGCTCGAGGAGGCCGATGTCGCCGGACGGATCGCCGCGCTGGGCAAGGAGCGCCTCGTCGTCACTGGCGGGGAGCCGCTGCTGCAGGCGGCGGCGCTCGCCGTGATGCTTGAAATCCTTGTGAGCTCCCGCGTAGGCGGGAGCCTCGCCGAAACGGGTCCCCGCCTTCGCGGGGACTCACTCGCAGTCGAGATCGAAACCAATGGCACAGTCGCGCCGACCGCCAGGCTCGACGCATTGGTGAGCCAGTACAATGTCAGCCCCAAGCTCGCGCATAGCGGCAATCCGGCGGAGCTGGCCCTGATCCCCGAGCGGTTGGAAGCCTGGACCGCGCATCCGCGCGCGTGGTTCAAATTCGTTGTCGCCCGGCCGGAAGACATCGAGGAGGTGCTCGACCTGAAGGACCGCTACTGCATTCCTTCGAGCCGGATCATGCTGATGGCCGAAGGGACCGACGCCGAAACCCTGGCCCAACGCGAAACCTGGCTCGCGGGACTGTGCCTTACCCACAATTTGACTTTGTCCAAACGCTTGCACATCGAATTGTTTGGCGACACTAGAGGCACATGACCTCGCCCCCGGCCGCCGGCGGCCAGAAAGGCTCCGGGCCGCCGCGCATGCTGGGCGACCTGACCGAAGGGCCGATCTTCCGCACCCTGCTGATTTTCAGCATCCCGACGCTCTTGTCGAACATCCTGCAGAGCCTCAACGGCACGGTCAATTCGATCTGGGTCGGCCAGCTGATCGGCGAGGAAGCGCTCGCCGCCACCGCCAACGCCAATATCATCATGTTCCTGATGTTCAGCGCCGGGTTCGGGCTCGGCATGGCCGCCACGGTCCAGATCGGCCAGCGCTTCGGCGCCCGCAATATCGACGGCGCGCGGCGCACGCTGGGCACGGCGATCGGCTTCTGCTTCCTGCTGACGCTGGCGATCTCCGCCGCCGGCTGGCTGCTTTCCCCGGGCCTGCTGCGGGTGCTGGCGACGCCGGGCGAATCCTACCAGCTGGCGCTCGATTACCTGCGGATGATCTTCATCGCCATGCCGCTGCTGATCGTGTCGATCATCCTCACCATGGGGCTGCGCGGCGCGGGCGATGCGCGCACCCCGCTGATCTTCATGATCGTGGCGGTGGCGCTCGATGTCGGGCTCAATCCGTTCTTTATCGCCGGGATCGGCCCCTTCCCCGAACTCGGGATCATCGGCTCGGGCGTGGCGATGATCATCGCCAATTTGGTGAGCTTTGCCGGCATGCTGTTCTACGTCTATTCGAAGGACCTGCCCTTGCGGCTGCGCGGTCCGGAATTCGCCTATCTCAAACCGTCGGCGAACGAGCTCAGATATATCCTGACCAAGGGCCTGCCGATGGGCGCGCAGATGCTGGTGATGAGCGCCGCCGGGATCATCGTGATCGGCCTCGTTAATCGCGAAGGCGTGATGATGACCGCCGCCTATGGCGCGGCGATGCAGGTGTTCACCTATATCCAGATGCCGGCGATGGCGATCGGCGCGGCGGTGAGCGCGATGGCCGCGCAATATATCGGCGCGCGCAAATGGCATGCGCTCGACGAACTCACCCGCGCCGGGATGATCGTCAATTTCCTGCTCACCGGGGCGCTGACCGTCCTGATCCTGCTGTTCGACGAGCCGGTCTTCATGCTGTTCTTCGATCGCGGGAGCCCGGCGATTCCGCTCGCCGTGCATATCCAGCTGCTTGCTGCGTGGAACTTCGTGTTCTTCGGGGTGACGATGGTGATGAGCGGCACGATGCGCGCCGGGGGGGCGGTGTGGATCCCGCTGATGATCCTCGTCGTCACCCTGTTCCCGGTGCGGCTCGGCTTCTATTTCCTGACCTATGGCGAGCTCGGCGCGGATGCGATCTGGCTGAGCTTCCCGGTCTCGGCCTTCGCCTCGCTCGGCCTCGCCTGGTGGTTCTATTACCACTACAACTGGCGCGAGCGGGCGATGGCCGAAGCGGCGGAGGAGGCGGCCGAACAGGTCCAGGCGGACGCCGAACCCGCCGGCCGGATAAATCCCTCTCTATGAGTTTGGGCTACTTGTCCTGCGCCCTATTTTCCTTGTGAACGCCAGCGCTGGACGATCCGGTAGACCGCTTCTTCCTCGCCGCCGCCCTGGCGCCAAAGATCGACGAAGCTCGGGTCTTCCGAAGCCGGACGCTTGGCCTCTTCGAGATTGTCGAACGAGACGCGCATCGGGATCGATACGCCTTCGCCCGAGACGATGCATTCGCGGTTGCGCAGCGCCGGGATCGAATCGAGGAAGCCGCGCGCGCCTTCGGGCATCGCCGCCTTCACGAAGGCCTGGTCGCGCTCGTTGTTCAAGCGCATCGAGATCAGGGTGCCGCATTGCGACAGCACGCCTTCGGCAAGGTCGGACGGGCGCTGGGTGATGAGGCCCAGCGAGATGCCGTATTTACGGCCTTCCTTGGCGATCCGGGAGAGGATCTTGCCGACCGAGGAGCCGTCGGCGTTCTTTTCGTTCGGGACGTAACGGTGCGCCTCTTCGCAAACCAGCAGGATCGGCGAGGTCTTTTCCTCGCGGCCCCAGATCGCGAAGTCGAACACCAGCCGGCTGAGCACCGCGACCACGGTCGAGGTGATGTCCGAGGGAACGCCCGAGACGTCGATGATCGAGATCGGCTTGCCGCCGGTCGGCATGCGGAAGATCTTCGAGATGAAGTCGGCCATGGTATCGCCGACCAGCATGCCGGAGAACATGAACTGGTAGCGCGGATCGGCCTTCAATTCGTCGATCTTGGACTTGACCCGCATATAAGGCGCCGACGAGGTCGCCTTGTCGAGCTTGCCCATCTCGGTCTGGAGGATATTGGTCAGGTCCGAAAGCAGATAGGGGATCGGCGAATCCACCGTGATCTTGCCCATCGTGTCGGCCAGCTTGTTCTTCTGGCGCGAAGCGAGCAGGCATTTGGCGAGAATGTCGGCATCGACCTGCCGGTCGTTGCCGGTCGAGGTCAGGAACACTTCGCAATGTTCCTCGAAGTTCATCAGCCAATACGGCATTTCGAGATTGGTGACGTCGAAGATCAGGCCGGTGTTGCGGAACGCCGCCGAATATTCGCCATGCGGATCGATCATCACCACATGGCCCTGCGGCGCCGCTTCGCAGATCCGGTGGAGGATCAGCGAGGCGCTGGTCGACTTGCCGGTGCCGGTCGAACCCAACAGCGCGAAATGCTTGCCGAGCATGGCGTCGACATAGATGCCGGCGCGGATGTCGGAAGTCGGATAGACGGTCCCGATCTGGATCGCCGAGCGGCCGTCCGAGGCATAGATCTGCCGCAGATCGGCATTGGTGGCGGGATAGATCAGCGCGCCGGGAATCGGATAGCGGGTGACGCCGCGGCGGAAGCTGTGGATCTTGCCGGTGAGCTTCTCTTCGTCGCCCTCGCCGAGGAAGTCGACATTGGCGAGAATCCCGCCGCCATCGCGGCGATCCTGCTTCTGGTTGCGGACGCTGGCCAGCAGCCAGCCGCCCGCGGCCTTGATCTTGATCTGGCTGCCGACCTGGCCGGCCAGGGCAATCGAGGGATCGGGATCGTCGGCACATTCGGTGATCCGCTGGGTATCGAGGGCGATCATCGAGCCCGAACCGGCGATCTCGAGCACCACGCCGATCGGCTGGCTCGCATTCTCGCTGACCGGAGGCGCTTGCCTTTCAAGCTCCGGCGGAGCTGCCGCTGGCGTTGTCGGTTGGAACTGTCGATTGCCCATTTCAGTCATTGCGATGATACCCCGTTGTCCCGCATTGGGATGCGCCGGGTCATAGGGCGAAGGGGGTTAATATCGCGTCAACCGAACCACTGGCTTCAGACCAGTGCGAACAGGCGCCCGGCGATCCAACCCATCAGCAGCGACAGGGCCACCGCGATCAGCCCGTACCAGAAGGACTGGCTGTCCGCGAAGACCGCAACAAAGCGCTCGAAACCGAGCTTGCGCACTTCGACCCGCGCGATTTCCGACGCAATCACCCGCCCGTCGCGAATGGCAAAGGTTTCTGCGGTATAGCTGCCGGTTTGCACGCTCGACGGCAGCGCAATCCGGGCCTGGTAAAGCACCTGCTCGGTCATCGAGACGCCTGAATCGTCCTGCTGGTAAAGCCCCTGTCGCTGCATCAGGTCGACCAGCCCGTCGCTGAAGCGGCGCTGCTCGGCCGGATCGATCGTACCGATCGGCGAAAGCTGCAACCAGTCGAGTCCGAGTTCGTAAATGGCGGCGGTGCGTTCGTCGACGATCTCGGGGATCGGTCGCGAAGACGCGATGGCGTAGAAGGAGGGGGCCGAGCGGAAATCGCTGCTGTCCGCATTGATCCACATGCCGGCGATCTTTTGCTTTTCGCGCAGGCGGATCGATCTGGTCGGCCCCTTGAGAACCACGACGATGTCGTATTCGCCGCCTGCCCTGGAACCGGCCGGGTCGAGAATCGCACCATAAAGCAGCAGCTCCGTGCCCGTAAAACCCTGGCGCACCTGGATCTCGTGCTGCGAGACTTCGGGCACGAGGATCGGATCGCGCTGGCCGCCCAGCATCACCAGTGCCACTATGGCCATGACTCCGGCAAACAGGCGGCGGGTCATAACGCCTCCACCGTGTAGATTTCGTCGGGCCGCCAGCCCAGCTGCAATGCCATGTAGAACGCGACAATCAGCACGATCCCGGCCAGGGCAAGCCGGAGATATTCGGGCTTGGCGGTCTGGGTGATCTTGGCGCCGATCTGCGCGCCCGAAACCGATCCCAAGAGCAGGAGCATCATCAGCACGACATCGACCGCCTTGGTCGAAAGCGAATGCATCATGGTCGAAGCCATGGTGACGAACAGGATCTGGAACAGCGAAGTACCGACCACGACATTGGCGCTCATGCCGAGAATGTAGAGCATCGCCGGGATCAGGATGAATCCCCCGCCCACACCCATCAGCATGGTGAGAATCCCCACGACGATGCCGAGGATCATCGGGGCGAGCGGGGAAATGTAGAGGCCCGAGCGATAGAACCGCCAGCGCAGGGGCAAATTCGCAACCAGCGGATGATGGCGCCGCTTCCTTGCCAGCGGCGCCACGCCGGACTTCATCGCCTGCATCGCTTCGAGGCTTTCCTTGGCCATCAGCCCGCCGATCGTGCCGAGCAGGACCACATAAAGGACGCCGATCACGGTATCGATCTGGCCGAGCGACTGGAACAGGCGGAACAGCAGGGCACCGATGGCGGTACCGATCACGCCGCCGGCCACCATCACCGAACCCATCCGGTAGTCGACCCCGCCGCGCTTGGTATAGGCCAGCACACCGGAAACGCTTGCTCCGGTGACCTGGCTCGCCGCCGAGGCCGCCGCGACCGTCGGCGGGACGCCGTAAAAGATCAGCAAGGGCGTGGTGAGAAAGCCGCCGCCGACGCCGAACACTCCCGAAAGGATGCCGGTCAGCGCGCCAAGGGCGACGATGACCAGCCCGTTGACCGCCAGATTGGCAATTGGGAGGTAGACATCCATCGCAACGGATTAGACCGTTGTTGCGGCGGATTGAAGGCGAAAGCGCTTGGAGCGATTTCGAGCCGGATGGAATCATCTGGCGACTTGGAAATCGCGGCAGGACAGGATCCCGACGCGTCGGCCTTGATGCAATCAAGGTCGATAATGCCCTAGAATCCGGCTGAAATCGTGAGTGCCGGGCCGCTTTGCGGTTCTGCCTCGCCCGCAACCCGCAAGCGCCAGTCGAGCGAAACGCGCGACGGCGTCCCGCCAATCTCGAGCCGCAGCGTCGCACTGGGCCCGACATCGAGCCGGGTCGCGCCCTCCTGCGCGCCGCCCCAGACCCCGCCACCGGCGTGCAGTTCGGCATCGCCGAGTTCGACCAGCTTGCGTTCGGCCCTTGCCTGACCGTCGACGAAGGCAGTCTCGAAATCGCCGCCGACATAGCCTGCCTGGAAATAGGCTTCGCCCGTGAACCCCGCGGCCAGATCGAAGGGCGGCAATTCAGTGACGGCAAAGGCCGCGGGACGGAAAGACGAATTCCCGTCTACGCGGGTGAGCCGCAATTCGGCTGCCGCGATGACGGGCAGGCCGGGGACGGGCCGGGCGGCGAGGCCGAGCGCAGCCTCGGTTTCCCGGGCACCGGCCAGTGCCTGGGTAGCGCGGTAATAGGCGACCGGCCGGTGCCCGCTTGTGGGCGCGAGCCGGTAGCGCACGACCATCCCGGCCTGGCTCTGGCCGTAGGACCCGCGCCCCGAAGTGACCGGGGTGGTCGTATCCTCGCGCAGCAGCAGCCAGGCGTCGGCCGACCAGCGATCGGTCGCCGTCCTGCCGGTGGTGGCGAGGAGCGGGGTGAAGGGGGCGGCCGCGGGTTCGCGATCAGGCGGGGGCGTGAGCGCAGCTGCGGTCGCTCGCCGATCCGGCTCGACCGGCAGGGAAAGCGGAGTCGCTACAGGCGGTTCGGACACCGTAAAGGGCGCGACAGCCCAGTTGCCTTGGACCTCTGGCACCCGAGGTTGCAGGACGGCCGACCCGACTTGCCAAGGCGCTCCCGGCTGCGCCGGCTCGGTCGTCCGCGGCGCTGGCGGCAGCTCGACCGAGGCAACCCTCTTGAACGGATGGACGAACGGCGCGCCGGTGAAGGGCGTCTGCCACAGCAGCATGCGGGCAATCACCCACGCGCCCAGCAGGAACACCAGCACCAGCAGTGGCTGGCCGCGATAGGCGGCCATGCGGTTCATGAAGCTGCCCCGGTCGCCATCGCCGCCGGATGGGCATGGTGCGGCGTCTTGTCCCAGCGCGGCAACGCGCCCCCGAGGGTCCCGGCATAGGCAATCAGGGCCCGCCTGCCCGCCATGATCGCAATAATGTTCGCGACCGGGATCCGCAGTATCGCGCGCAAGCCTTCTTCCCAGCCATATTCGCGCGCCGAAAAGCTGAACCGCATCGCCGCGCGCCAGACGAAGCTGGCGAGGTTCACGACCAGGAGCCATTCGACCAGCGGGTCGAGTTCCCATGGCCGCCCGAAGCCCGCGAGCCGTGCGGCCCACAGGACCGTCGCGACCAGTAGCAGGAGGTAAGCGGCGGCTAGCACGATCGCGGTCAGCGGTCCGCGCCGGTCGCGCATTCGCATCCACAGCTCGACCGGTCGCGCGCTCCACCCGAGCCGGTCCCAGCCCTGCAGGGCAATGCCGTGAATCCAACGGGTCTTCTGGCGCACGGCAAAGTCGAGCCGTGCCGGGAAGCACGCCCTCGTCGCCACCAGCCGGCCGTCTTCGCCGCGGGCGCGCAGGAAGCGCGCCCTGCCGCCCAGCGCCTTGATCCTGAGGCCAAGTTCGTAATCCTCGGTCAGGCATTCGACCGAAAACGGTCCGCCATCCTCGCGCCGTTCCTGCGCCAGCCGGGCGAGCGCCGCGCGATCGAACGCGCAGCCGACCCCGGCAGCGGGAAGCCCGGCCCCCAGCGCATCGCGGACCACCATCGCCTTGCCATGGGCTTCGGCAAATTCGTCGCCATAATGGCCTGCGATCCAGCGCGATGAGGCTTGCGGCTCGGGCAGGACGGGAAGCTGGGCGAATTCCGCGCCGTCCAGGCCGGCTTCGAGCAGTTTCAGCCCGGCCGGGTCGACCATGTCCTCGGCATCGTGCAGCACGATCATGTGATAGTCTTCGCCGCTCCGCGCCTCGTCCTGTTCCAGCGCGGTGTAGAGCCGGTTGAGGCAATCCGCCTTGGTCGTCGGTCCTGCCCGGTCAAGGATCACCAGCCGCAGACGGGAATCATTGCCGGCCGCCCGGATGACCGCCTCGACGGTTGCGGGATCGTTGCGGTAACATCCCACATAGAGCCGGAGCCGGCGCTGGGGCCACACTTTCAGCGCATGGGCGATGGTGGTGCCGATCACTTCGGCTTCCTGCCAGGCGGGGATGATTACCGCCGCTTTCGCATCGAGTTCCCATTCGCCCAACCGCTTGCGATCGACTGTGCGTGTCTCCACCCTGCCGGTCAGCTTTAACCAGACCCAGGCGAGGTCAACCGCGAATTCGTCAATTGCACCGATCAGGAAAAAGATCCCGGCGAACAGGATCAACTCGTGCTCCGCGAGCGCGAGCCACTCAAGCGCCGTGAATCCTCCCAGGATCATGGGCCGATTTCCCCTCAAATGTCCGGAACACAGGCTAGGCTCTAAATATTTCCTAGGCAATCCTAAGAATCGAATCATAAATTGCAAAATGGATCATGACTTAAGTGGATATATGCAATCCAAATCGGCTATAGCTGCATGGGAATAGGACTATCGATATTATGCAAACCCGCGATTTATAGATCCCTTGTCAAATCTTATCGCTGATCTTGACGAGTCAATTTTAGATTTATCGAACAATTCGCAAAGACTATTGCTTACGCGCTGGCCGAAGGCGGCGACGGACTGGTGTCCACATCCCGAAGGCAGGCGGCGACCGGCCATTGTGCCGCATCCTGCCCGGTCAGTCGCGGGCCGACCCAGGCGGCAACTGCCCGCCGACAAATCCGTGCGATCCTCCGTTTCGCCGATGAATGCTTGAAACTGCGGGCCAATTGCTAAAAGGGTTGGACTGCATGTCGACAGAGCCCTCTTTCCTGAAGTCCGCGGTTCGTCCGTTCCGCGCCCTGTTCGTAAGCGATGCCTTTGAAGGCATCTTGCTGATCTCCGTTGCGGCGCTGGCAATCCTGGCGGCAAATTCGGGCCTGGCGAACGAATATTACGACCTGTTCCACAGGACCCTCGCCTGGACCCCGATCGCCAAGCTCGACAACCTCCATTTGTGGATCAACGACGCACTGATGGCGGTGTTCTTCTTCGTCGTCGGGCTGGAGGTGAAGCGCGAAATCCTCGACGGCAATTTGTCGGACGCCAAGACTCGCCGCCTGCCCGTGCTCGCGGCGATTGCCGGGATGGCCGCCCCGGCGGCCATATACATGCTGATCGCCGGACACGAACCGAGCCTGATCCGTGGCTGGGCGATTCCGGCGGCGACCGACATTGCCTTCGCCATGGGCGTGATCGGCCTGCTCGGCAACCGCGTGCCCAATTCCTTGCGGGTGTTCCTGCTGACTGTGGCAATTGTCGACGATATCGGCGCGGTGATGATCATCGCGCTGTTCTATACCGCCAGCCTTGCCTGGGCCTGGCTGCTCGCCGCGCTGGGCGTGCTCGCGGTCATGATCGCGCTGAACCGCTTTGGCGTGCGTTCGATCATCCCCTTCGTGCTGGCCGCGCTGGCGATGTGGTTCTGTGTCCTCAATTCGGGAATCCATGCGACGATCGCCGGGGTCGTGGCGGCGCTGGCTATCCCGATGCGCCGCCGCGACGGGCACTCCATGCTCGAAAAGATGGAGCACTCGCTGGTCGGCTGGAACGCCTATCTGATCGTCCCGCTGTTCGGCTTCGCCAATGCCGGGGTCGCGCTCGAAGGACTGGGTGTCGAAGCATTGTTCGACCCCCTGACGCTCGCCATCGTGGGCGGGCTGGTGCTCGGCAAGCAAGTTGGCATCTTCAGTATCGTCTATGCCGCCGACAAGCTCGGTATCGCCAAGCGACCGGAAAATTCGACCTGGCCGGAAATCTGGGGCACTTCGGTGCTATGCGGGATCGGCTTCACGATGAGCCTGTTCATCTCCGCCCTGGCGTTCCCCAACACGCCGCTGCTGATCGAGGAGGCCAAGCTCGGAATCCTGGTCGGCTCGGCAATCTCGGCCGCTCTGGGCTATCTTATCCTGCGGTTGAGCACCACGCTCCCGGAACAGCGCGCCGCGCAAGCCTGAGTCGGGCCAGGCAGTTACCAGCTGCCGACATTCTCCATGCTCGCCCACGGTTCCCTTGGCTCGAGATGGCCGTCCTGGAGGAGTTCGATCGAGATTCCGTCCGGCGTCTTGACGAAGGCCATGTGCCCGTCGCGCGGCGGGCGGTTGATCGTCACCCCCGCATCCAGCAACCGCTGGCAGGTCGCATAGATGTCATCGACGCGATAGGCGAGATGGCCGAAATTGCGCCCGCCATCATAGACTTCCGGCTCGCCATCCTCGGGCGGCCAATTATAGGTCAGCTCGATTTCGGCGATGTCTTCCTGTCCGGGCGCGGCAAGGAAGATCAGCGTGAAGCGGCCCTTCTCGCTCTCCATTCGCCTGACTTC
>NZ_DBNHSF010000188.1:0-2037 GCF_057143545.1 Candidatus Andeanibacterium sp. | reverse complement strand
GCAGGCGATAACCGCCGGTGACCAGCAGCACGGCACAAGCGGCAAGGATCACGGTCGAAAGGACCGGGACCGAGAGGCTCATGCCGGTCAGGGTGATGAAGATCCCGGCGGTCGCAGCGCTCACGGCTGCAAGGATGATCGGCACGATCGGAGCGATGACGACGAGGAACAGCAGCTTCACCCACAGGCCCAGCTCGCGGTAGCCCGCCAGCAGCGAGCGGCCTGTCGCATGGGCATAGTCGACGCCAAAGCGGAAGGCCGGGTATTTGAGGACATTGGCAAGCACGATCACGATCACCAGCGCCAGGCCGAACATCGCGCCGGCCCGGGTCGACTGGACGAGGTGCGAGGTGCCGATCGATGCGCCCGAGAAGATCAGGCCCGGCCCGATCAGGCGCCGGAATGTCTGCCGGTCCATATAGTGATTGTCCCCCGATACGCCCTTGGCGAATGAGTGCTTCAGTCGCATTGCGAATGCAAGCTTCAACCGGGCCAAAGTGATCTTGGTTGGCAAAGCCCCTTCCGGCCGCCATATCGCGCGGCCATAGGGAGCATCGCATGTCCGAATTCGACTATGATTTGTTCGTGATCGGCGCCGGTTCGGGCGGGGTCCGCGCGAGCCGCATCGCCGCATCGCACGGTGCGAAGGTCGCGGTGGCCGAGGAGTACCGGATCGGCGGCACCTGCGTGATCCGCGGCTGCGTGCCCAAGAAGATGCTGGTCTATGGCTCGACGTTTGCCGACGAGCTTTCCCATGCGGAGAACTACGGCTGGACGATCGGCGAGGCGAGCTTCGACTGGGCCACGCTGCGCGATTTCGTCAATGCCGATGTCGACCGGCTCGAAGGGCTTTACGGCAAGACGCTCGAAAGCCATTCCTGCGAAGTGTTCAAGGAGCGCGCCACGGTCACCGGGCCGCACGGCGTCAGGCTGGCGAGCGGCCGGGAAATCACCGCGAAATATATCCTCGTCGCCACCGGCAGCTGGCCCGCGATGCCGGAGTTCCCCGGTGCCGAGCACTGCATCAGTTCGAACGAAGTGTTCCATTTCCCGCAGCAGCCCAAACGGTTGGTGATCATGGGCGCGGGCTATATCGCGCTGGAATTCGCCGGGGTATTCAACTCGCTCGGCAGCCACGTAACTGTGGTCAACCGCAGCCAGGTGATCCTGCGCGGATATGAAGAGAGCATCGTCGAGCGGCTGCTCCTGATAGCGATGCATCGCGGGATCAATTTCCGGATGGATTCAAAGATCCAGTCGGTCGAGCAGCAGGAGGATGGCTCGTTCCTGGTCGATCTCGGCGATGGCGACCCGCTCCATGCCGATGCGGTGCTGATCGCGACCGGGCGCCGCGCCAATACTGCCGGTCTGGGGCTGGAAAGCGCCGGTGTCGAGCTTGGCAAGCGCGGCGAGATCCCGGTCGACGAATACAACAAGACCAGCTGCGACAGCATCTATGCGGTGGGCGATGTGACCGACCGCGTCCAGCTGACCCCGGTCGCGATCCGCGAGGGCCATGCCTTTGCCGACACCGTGTTCGGCAACAATCCGCGCACGGTCGATTACGCTGCCATTCCCAGCGCGGTCTTTTCGCAGCCGCCGCTAGCGGGCGTCGGCCTGACCGAGGAGCAGGCGCGCGAAACCTACGGCAACATCAAAGTCTATTCCTCCGATTTCCGCCCGATGAAGAACATTTTCTCCGATCGACATGAGCGCGGGCTCTACAAGATGATTTGCGACGAGGCCTCGGGGAAGATCCTCGGCATCCACATGATCGGGCCCGAAGCTCCGGAAATATTGCAGGTTGCGGCAGTGGCAGTGAAGGCGGGCCTGACCAAGCAGGCCTTCGACGACACGATCGCGCTCCATCCGAGCATGGCCGAGGAACTGGTGCTGCTGAAGTAAGCTGCTCGCTCTCTCCCCCGGAAGGGGGAGAGATACGCAGACTTGGCCGCGCAGCGGTCTAGTCGGAGTTGAGAGGGGGCTCCAACGTTGCAGACCCCTCTCCAAGCTTCGCTAGTTCCTGCGGAGCAAGCT
>NZ_DBNHSF010000187.1:0-5385 GCF_057143545.1 Candidatus Andeanibacterium sp. | reverse complement strand
CGCTCGACGAAGCGCGCGACGCGCCCTTGGTCGCGCTCACCGGTCCTTCGGGAATCGGCAAGACCACCGTGCTCAATTGCATCGCCGGGCTGATCCGGCCCGACAGGGGCCGGATCGCGGTCGGCGGGCGGGTGCTGTTCGACAGCGCAGCGGTGATCGACCTCAAGCCCGAAGCGCGCCGCGCGGGCTATGTTTTCCAGCATGGGCGGCTGTTCCCGCATCTGAGCGTGAGCGCCAACCTCGCCTATGGCGAGAAGCTCGCCCCGGTCGGGGAGCGCTGGATCACGCGGCCCGAAGTGCTCGATTTCCTCGGGATCGGCCATTTGCTTGCCCGCGCGCCCGAGACGCTGTCGGGCGGCGAAATCCGCCGGGTCGCGATCGGCCGCGCGCTGCTCGCCGCGCCGAAATTCCTGCTGCTCGACGAGCCGCTGACCTCGCTCGACGCCGCGCGCGGTGAGGAAATCCTGCGCGTGGTCGAGCGCATCCGCGACGAGCTCATCCTGCCGATCCTCTATGTCAGCCACGAGCCGCGCGAGGTCGAGAGGCTGACCGAGAGTGTGATCCGCATGGGTTGAGCCCGATTGGGGATTGCCGCAGTGGGCTCCGGTGATAGACCGGATTCGGGCTAGCGAGCCTGTTTGGGAGGAATGTGGATGGGCTCACGCGCCTTCGGTCAGTATTTCGACAATCCGGACGATCTGTTCGGCTGGCTCAATTCCGCGGTTTTCGGGATAGCCGCGATGGATGCGGTCAACCGCTCGGGCGTTTCTGCGAAACTGCTTGAGGGCCCCGCGACAGCGGGCGACCTGGCCAAGGACTGCGGCCTCCCGGAAGACAGGCTGCGCCGCCTGCTCGATTTCCTGGTCGCACATGAGGTGGTCGAGGGCCGGGCCGATGGCACTTATGCCGGATCAGATCGGACGTCAGCCATGCTCGATGCCCAGGGACTGATCGCCAACGAGCTGGTTTCGGGCATGGCCTCGTCGAAGCTCTATGAAGGCCTGCGCGACGACCGGATCCCCTTCGAACTGTTCTTCGGCCAGCCGGTGTTCGAATTCTTCGCGCAAAAGCCCGAGGCAGCCGCCGCCTTCGGCAGCTTCATGGGCTGGATGACGCGGCGCTTTGAAAGATTCGTCCACGTTCAGCACCGCTTCCATCCGTTCGAAACCGTGGCCGATATCGGCGGCAGCATGGGCGATCTGCTGCTCAGCATCCTGGGCGAATATCCGGGCACGAAGGGCATCTTGTTCGACCTGCCGGGCACGATCGAGATCGCCCGCCCGGCGATCGCGGCATCGCCATTGGCGGATCGCGTGGAACTGGTCGGCGGAAGCTTCTTCGAAGCGGTGCCCTCGGCCGATCTCTACACGATGAAGCAGATCCTGCATGACTGGCACGATGACGAATGCCGCCAGATCCTCGCCAATATCCGCCGCGCGATCAATCCGGGGGGCCGGCTGGCGGTGATGGACCATATCCTGCAGGATATCCCTGCTCCCGACGAGGCGCAGGGCACCGACATTGCGATGATGGTGTGGGACACCGGGCGCGAGCGCAAACTGGGCGAATTCGAGGTGCTGTTCGCGGCCACCGGCTTCGTGATCGACCGCGTGACCCGCAATCCCGGCGGCCACAGCGTGATCGAGGCGGTGCCGGTCTAGCTCTCGGGCATTTCCGCCCCGATATGCCGCGTACCGCGCCGGGCGGCGAGCTCCTCCTGCCGCTGGCGTTCGGCATAGCGCGCGCGCTGCCCTTCGTCGCGCTCGGCATGGCAATAGGGGCAACTGACGCCCTGTGCGTAGAGCGGCGAGGCCATGTCCTCCTCGGTTATCGGCCGGCGGCAGGCATGGCAGAGGTCGTAATCGCCCTGCGCCAGCCCGTGGCCGAGCGACACCCGCTGGTCGAACACGAAACATTCGCCGCGCCACAGGCTCGCTTGCGCGGGCACCTGCTCGAGATATTTGAGAATCCCGCCCTTGAGGTGGAACACCTGTTCGACGCCCTCCTGCTTGAGGAACGCAGTCGATTTCTCGCAGCGGATCCCGCCGGTGCAATACATCGCCACTCGTGGTTGTTTGCCCGCTCCCAGCAGGCGCTCGCGTTCGGCGCGGAACCAGGCGGGGAAATCGCGGAAGCTCTTCGTCCCGGGATCGATCGCGCCTGCGAAGCTGCCGATCGCGACCTCGTAAGCGTTGCGGGTATCGATCACGATGGTTTCCGGGTCCGAAATCAGGTCGTTCCAGTCCTCGGGCTCGACATAGGTCCCGGCGCTGGCGAGCGGGTCGATGTCCGGCTCGCCCATGGTGACGATCTCGCGCTTCAGGCGGACCTTCATCCGGTGGAACGGCATGTCGCGCGCCGTGGAGAGCTTGACGTCCAGGTCCGCGCAGCCGGGCAGGGCGCGGATGAAGGCGAGCACTTCGCCGATGGCATTGTCCGACCCGGCGATCGTGCCGTTGATCCCTTCATGGGCGAGCAGCAGCGTGCCTTTCACGCCGACGCTGTCGCATTTGGCCAAGAGCGGCGCACACAGCGCCGCGTGGTCCGCGAACGGCGTGAACCTGTAGAGCGCGGCGACTGTGATGGGTTGGGCGGTCATGGGCGGGCGCTCTAGCCGAAAAACCGATTATCGCCATCCCCTCTCCCATTAAGGGGAGAGGAGCCGGATCTATCGAGCCGCATCACGCAGCCGAGGTCACTTCTGCGCCGGCATGAAACGCGGATTACGCAGCAGCAGAGCCGAGATAACCGGGGCCAGCAGCGCCACCGGCGCGATCTCGGTCAGCGTGACCGCCATGCGGGTCAGCGGGTTGGCGTATAGTTCGACATAGCCGGCCAGCTCGGTTTCGAGCGCGGCCAGTTCGGCGGCGGAGGCGCCGGCCGAACGCTGGGCCTCGATCGTCGCGGCGATGTAGTCCGGCATGAAGGCATAGTCGGTGGCGAACAGGTAGGCTTCCCATCCCGCGACGTAGAAGCCCGATGCCACCGCCGTGATGCCGGCGCCCAGTCCCAAGGCCGTGCCGAAGCGGATCACGCCGCCCAATTGCTCGTCGCGGTATTTCTTCACCCCCACGAATACCATGCTGAGCGCCACCAGCATGATGAGATAGCCCAGCACCATGCCGCTGGAGTCCATCCCCATCAGGCCGGTGGCGATCGAGCCTTCGAAGCCGATCACCAGGATCACCCCGGCGATGCAGCCATAGACGGCGACGATGCGCTTCATGGTCATGTCGATTCCCCTTGTAGCGAACGATGCCGGGGAGATGCCGCGTTCGCCCACGCCGCACTATCGCCCAAACGGGTGATTTGGGGCAAATCGTGATTTTGGAACGCTTTCCATCCAGTCACGCCGGCACAAGTCCGAAATAACGAAAGAGGGGTTAGGGCAGCAGCCGCAGCTCCCGCGCCTTGGCGATCGCCTGCGTCCGGCTGGTGGCCTCGAGCTTCTCGAACAGCCTGGCCACATGCGTCTTCACCGTGTTGGGCGAGATCTCGAGCCGCCGCGCGATCAGCTTGTTCGAATAGCCCGCCGCCAGCAATTCGAGCACTTCGCATTCGCGCACCGAGATGCCGAGATAGGCCAGCGCGGCCTCGTTGCGCGCGAACTCCGCCGGGCGCGCCCTGGGTGTCAGCCGGTTGCCCACCCAGATGCCGAGCACCACGAAGATCGCCGCCACCGCGCCGACATAGAACTCGGTACTCCAGGCGCGGGCGAGATGGCGGTAATCCATCCATGCCATCAACACCGCCAGCGCGGCGATTGCGGTGCCGCAGATCAGGATCGGGCGGATCATGCGCCCGGCCATGCTCAATCGAGCCGCATCACCCAGCCGTGGGTATCGGGCAGGGTGCCGCGCTGGATCCCGACCAGCTTCTCGCGCAGCCGGGTGGTCAGCTGGCCCGGTCCGCCGCTGCCGATGGTGAATTCGCCGTCATGCCCGGCGACACGGCCTACGGGGGTGACCACCGCGGCGGTGCCGCAGGCGAAGGTCTCGACCAGTCTGCCGCTGCGCGCATCGTCGCGCCACTGGTCGAGCGAATAGGGCTGCTCGTGGATCGCGAGGCCTTCCTCGCGGGCGAGCGTGATCAGGCTGTCGCGGGTGATCCCCGGCAGGATCGAACCGCCGAGCGGCGGGGTGACCAGCGACCCGTCGTCGAACACGAAGAACAGGTTCATGCCCCCCAGTTCCTCGATCCATTTGCGTTCCCTGGCGTCGAGGAACACGACCTGGTCGTGGCCGTGCGCCATCGCTTCGGCCTGCGGGACGAGGCTCGCGGCGTAATTCCCGCCGCACTTGGCGGCGCCGGTGCCGCCCGGCGCGGCGCGGGTATAGTCGGAGGAGACCCAGATCGAGACCGCCGGCGCGCCGGATTTGAAATAATTGCCCGCCGGGCTGGCAATCACCAGGAACTTGTATTCCTTGGCCGGGCGCACGCCGAGGAACGGCTCGGACGCGAAGGCGAACGGCCTGAGGTAAAGCGATCCGCCCTCGACGCTCGGGAACCAGTCGGCATCGGCGGCGACCAGCTCGCGGATCGCCTGGATGAAGGTTTCCTCGGGCATATGCGGCATCGCCAGCCGCTCGGCCGAATTGTTGAAGCGCTGGGCGTTCTTTTCCGGGCGGAACAGGGCCGTGCCGCCATCCTTCAGGCGATAGGCCTTCAAGCCTTCGAAGATTTCCTGCGCATAATGCAGCACCGCGGTGGCCGGATCGAGGCTGATCGGTTCGCGCGGGCCGACCTTGGCATTGTGCCAGCCGAGCCCCTCGACATAATCGATCATGACCATATGGTCGGAAAAGACCTTGCCGAAGCCCGGATTGGCGAGTGCGGCGTTGCGTTCGGCCAGCCCGGTCGGGGAGGGATGGGCGATGCGGCGGAATTCGGTAGCGGAGTAGTCTGCCA
This sequence comes from Candidatus Andeanibacterium sp., assembly GCF_057143545.1. Taxonomy (NCBI): domain Bacteria; kingdom Pseudomonadati; phylum Pseudomonadota; class Alphaproteobacteria; order Sphingomonadales; family Sphingomonadaceae; genus Candidatus Andeanibacterium; species Candidatus Andeanibacterium sp. Next base: position 477 of record NZ_DBNHSF010000187.1, on the reverse strand, counting down.
TCAATCTTGGTTTTCGTTGCTGTCCAGATGGCCGGTTAAGGCTTCGCGGGCGAAGGCGCAAGGGAACATAAGGTTGCATTTGAGATAGTCTCAAATGTGAGGAAATCGGCGGGTTTCAGCCATTTGAAGGTTTCATGGATGAGAAATCTCGTGATCAATTGGCGAAGCGATAGCGCGAAATGAAATGAGAAGGGCCACGCGGCAAGTCCGAGTGGCCCTTCGCATGGTCAGCGGCCGGAAAGGTCCGCTCACGAAGCCTTTATCGTATCTCAGGCGCTACGATAATGCTCCGCGCGGGTTGTTACCGACCTCCCTGCTGAACCATGAGACATCGGTCACCTCCTTTCGCGCTGTTGAAGCCAAAGCCGTTTTTGGCGGCTGCCGCATATGTGAGTCATGATGCGCCGCAACACAAGACTTGCATTTAACTTTTTCCCCGTCAGAATACGCGACTTCCGGCCTGCGCTGCGCGCGGGC
>NZ_DBNHSF010000186.1:0-4328 GCF_057143545.1 Candidatus Andeanibacterium sp. | reverse complement strand
GGCCATGTCGACTTCACGATCGAGGTCGAGCGTTCGCTGCGCGTGCTCGACGGCGCGGTCGCGGTGTTCGACGGGGTCGCAGGCGTCGAGCCGCAGTCCGAAACCGTGTGGCGCCAGGCCGACAAGTACAAGGTCCCGCGCATGGCGTTCATCAATAAATTGGACCGCACCGGCGCCGACTTCTTCTACTGCGTCAAGTCGATCGTCGATCGTCTCGGCGCGACCCCGCTGGTGCTGTATCTCCCGATCGGCGCCGAGAGCGACCTCAAGGGCGTGGTCGACCTCGTCAACAATCGCGGCATCGTCTGGAAGGACGAGAGCCTCGGGGCGGAATTCGAATACACCGAAATCCCGGCCGACCTCGCCGACCTGGCCGCCGAATATCGCGAAAAGCTGGTAGAGCTCGCCGTCGAGCAGGACGACGACGTGATGGAAGCCTATCTTGAGGGCGAGGAGCCCGACGCGGCAACGCTCAAGAAGCTCATCCGCAAGGGCACGCTCAACCATGCCTTCATTCCCGTGCTGTGCGGTTCGGCCTTCAAGAACAAGGGCGTCCAGCCGCTGCTCGATGCCGTTGTCGATTATCTGCCGTCGCCGATCGACGTTCCTGCTATCAAGGGCGTCAAGCCGGACAGCGACATTGAGGATTCACGTCCTTCTTCGGACGATGCCCCGTTTGCCGCGCTGGCGTTCAAGATCATGAACGATCCATTCGTCGGCTCGCTCACCTTTGCCCGCATCTATTCGGGCAAGCTCTCCAAGGGCTCCTACCTCAACTCGGTCAAGGACAAGGACGAGAAGGTCGGGCGCATGCTGTTGATGCATTCGAACAATCGCGAGGATATCGACGAGGCGTTTGCCGGCGACATCGTTGCGCTCGCCGGGCTAAAGGAAACCACCACCGGCGATACCCTATGCGCCAAGAACGCGCCGATCGTTCTCGAGCGCATGGAATTCCCGGAGCCGGTCATCGAACTTTCGGTCGAGCCCAAGACCAAGGCCGACCAAGAGAAGATGGGCGTTGCGCTCAATCGCCTCGCGGCGGAAGATCCCTCGTTCCGCGTTTCGACCGATCATGAATCGGGCCAGACGATCATCAAGGGGATGGGCGAACTTCACCTCGACATCCTGGTCGATCGCATGAAGCGCGAATTCAAGGTCGAGGCCAATGTCGGCGCGCCGCAGGTCGCCTATCGCGAATCGCTCGGGCGTGAGGTCGAGGTCGATTACACGCACAAGAAGCAGTCGGGCGGCTCGGGCCAGTTCGGCCGGGCCAAGGTTATCGTCACTCCGGGCGAGCGCGGCCAGGGCATCATTTTCGAAGACCAGATCAAGGGCGGCAACATCCCGCGCGAATATATCCCGTCGGTCGAGAAGGGCATGCGCGAACAAGCCGAGAGCGGCTATCTGATCGGCTTCCCGATCATCGACTTCACGATCAAGCTTGTCGACGGCGCCTATCATGACGTCGACTCATCGACCGTTGCGTTCGAGATTTGCGGACGTGGGGCGATGCGCGAAGTCGCCGAAAAGGCAGGCATCAAGCTGCTCGAACCGATCATGAAGGTCGAGGTCGTTACGCCCGAGGACTTCATGGGCGACGTAATCGGCGATCTCAACTCCCGTCGTGGGCAGATCCAGGGAACCGACAGCCGCGGCAACGCGCAGGTTGTCGAGGCCTTCGTGCCGCTGGCAAACATGTTCGGCTATGTGAACGAACTGCGTTCGTTCACCCAGGGCCGGGCCCAGTACACCATGCAATTCTCGCATTACGACGAGGTCCCGGCGAATGTCGCGGCTGAGGTCAAGGAGAAGCTTGCCTAATAGCGAGTGACAGTCTAGGGGCGGCGCCTGATTCAGCGGGCGCCATGATCCCGCAATAATCGAATTCAGAAGAACAGAGGTTTTAGAGAAATGGCGAAGGAAAAATTCCAGCGGAACAAGCCGCACTGCAACATCGGCACGATCGGTCACGTCGACCATGGCAAGACCACGCTGACGGCTGCCATCACTAAGGTGATGGCCGAACTGCACGGCGGTTCGGCGGTCGATTTCGCGAATATCGACAAGGCTCCCGAAGAACGCGAGCGCGGCATCACCATTTCGACCGCGCATGTCGAATACGAAACCGCTGCCCGCCATTATGCGCATGTCGATTGTCCGGGCCACGCCGACTATGTGAAGAACATGATCACCGGCGCCGCCCAGATGGATGGCGCGATCCTGGTTGTGAACGCTGCCGACGGCCCGATGCCGCAGACCCGCGAGCACATCCTGCTCGCTCGCCAGGTCGGCGTGCCGGCGCTGGTCGTGTACCTTAACAAGGTCGACCAGGTCGACGACGAGGAACTCCTCGAACTCGTCGAACTGGAAGTGCGCGAGCTGCTTTCGAGCTACGATTTCCCGGGCGACGATATTCCGATTATCAAGGGTTCGGCACTGGCCGCGCTTGAAGGCCGCGACGACGAGATCGGCAAGAACTCGATTATCGCCCTGATGGATGCCGTCGATGCGCACATCCCGCAGCCCGACCGTCCGATCGACAAGCCATTCCTGATGCCGATCGAAGACGTGTTCTCGATCTCGGGCCGCGGCACTGTGGTTACCGGCCGCGTCGAGACCGGCGTTGTCAATGTCGGCGACGAAGTCGAGATCGTTGGTATCCGTGACACGCAGAAGACCATTGTGACCGGCGTGGAAATGTTCCGCAAGCTGCTCGATCGCGGCGAGGCAGGCGACAATATCGGCGCATTGCTGCGCGGTACGGGCCGTGACGAAGTCGAGCGAGGGCAGGTCCTTGCCAAGCCGGGTTCGGTCAATCCGCACACCGAATTCGACGCGGAAGTCTATGTGCTGTCGAAGGACGAAGGCGGCCGCCATACGCCGTTCTTCGCGAATTACCGTCCGCAGTTTTACTTCCGCACCACCGACGTGACTGGCGAGGTTATCCTTCCCTCGGGCACCGAGATGGTCATGCCGGGCGACAATGTGACGATCAGCGTCAAGCTGATTGCCCCGATCGCCATGGACGAAGGTCTTCGCTTTGCTATCCGTGAAGGCGGTCGTACCGTCGGATCGGGGGTTGTCAGCAAGATCACGAAGTAATATAGGCGCGCGCGTCGCAGGGATTCGTCCCCGCGGCGCGCAAGCATTTCGGAGGGCCGCCCCTTCGCCGGACGATCCGGGGAGGCGGGGCGGTTCTTTGTTTTTGGAGGTTTTCGGACTTCCTTGGCTCTTTCGCATCGGTAGTTGGAAATGGAAGCTCAGAATATCCGCATTCGCCTCAAGGCGTTTGACCATCGCGTTCTCGACCAGGCGACTGGCGAGATCGCAGATACGGCTCGCCGCACAGGCGCGCTGATCAGGGGCCCCATTCCTCTCCCGACGCGCATCGAGAAGTTCACCGTGAACCGCGGTCCGCACATCGACAAGAAGTCGCGTGAGCAATTCGAGGTTCGCACCTACAAGCGGCTGCTCGATATCGTGCAGCCCAACGCCCAGACGGTCGATGCGCTGATGAAGCTCGATCTCGCCGCGGGCGTGAATGTCGAGATCAAACTGGCTTAAGCCGCCAGAAGGTCCGACTGGCCCGCAAGGGCCGCCGACATTGGGATACCGCCGGATTGTTCCGGGCCGCGTCCCCCGTCTCGTCCCCGCACCAGCGAGGACATTCAGCCCGGACGGGGCTCGCACACAGTTTGGGCTGGCACGCACCCGGAATGGTCCGGGTGCCTCTGTTGAGGAGATCTGATCATGCGCACAGGCGTGATCGCGAAAAAGGTCGGAATGACCCGCCTCTTCCAGGAAGACGGTCGGCACGTGCCGGTCACCGTCCTGGCGCTGGAAGATTGCCAGGTCGTTTCGGTCCGCACCGGCGAGAAGGACGGCTATACCGCCCTCCAGGTCGGTTCGGGTGAAGCGAAGCAGAAGAACGTCGCCAAGCCGCAGCGCGAACACTTCGCGAAGGCGCAGGTGCCGTTGAAGATGAAGGTCGCCGAATTCCGGGTGGCTGAAGATGCCGTGGTCGAGGTTGGCTCCACCATTGCGGCATCGCACTTCGTTGCCGGCCAACTGGTAGACATCACCGGCCACACCCAGGGCAAGGGCTTCGCAGGCGGCATGAAGCGTTGGGGCTTCGGCGGCATGCGCGCGACCCATGGCGTGTCGATTTCGCACCGCGCGCTCGGCTCGACCGGCCAGCGTCAGGATCCCGGCAAGGTGTTCAAGGGCAAGAAGATGGCCGGTCACATGGGTGACCGCCAACGGACCCAGCAGAATCTCGAAGTGGTCCGTACCGATGACGAGCGCGGCCTGATCTTCGTCAAGGG
>NZ_DBNHSF010000185.1:0-2240 GCF_057143545.1 Candidatus Andeanibacterium sp. | reverse complement strand
TCGTTGTGATGGCGGTCGGCATCCGGCCCAATGTGCAATTGGCCAAATCCGCCGGGCTCGAGGTCGATCGCGGGATCGTGGTCGACGATCACATGGTGACGTCCGATCCGGCAATCCTGGCGGTCGGCGAATGCGTCCAGCACCGCGGCGCCTGTTACGGGCTGGTCGCGCCCCTGTGGGAGATGTGCCATGCGCTGGCCGACCAGCTGACGAGCAATCCGACCGGCTACGAAGGCTCGGTCACTTCGACCAAGCTCAAGGTTTCGGGGATCGACCTGTTCTCGGCCGGCGATTTTTCCGGCTCTGACGGCAGCGAGGATATCGTCATGCGCGATGCCGCGCGCGGGATCTACAAGCGGGTCGTGATCCGGGATGACCGGGTGATCGGCGCGGTCCTCTACGGCGATACCGCCGACGGGAACTGGTATTTCGACCTCCTGAAGAAGGGCGAGGATATCTCCGACATCCGCGAAGCCCTGATCTTCGGGCAGGCATTTGCGTCCGGCGGTACGCGGCTGGACCCTGACAGCGCCGTTGCAGCACTTTCCGACGACGCAGAAATCTGCGGCTGCAACGGCGTTTCCAAGGGCAAGGTCGTCGCTTGCATCACTGGCGGGGCGCACAGCGTCGACGCGGTGCGCTCGGGCTGCAAGGCTTCGGCGAGCTGCGGTTCGTGTACCAACCTGGTCGAGAGCCTGCTCACCATCACCTTGGGCGACGGAGCAGTCGAGAGCGGGCCCAGGACGCTCTGCAAATGCACCAGCTTCACCCATGACGATGTCCGTCGCCTGATTATCGACAAGGCATTGAAGGCGATCCCCGAGGTCATGCAGGAATTGCACTGGACCACTCCGGAAGGCTGCGCCTCGTGCCGCCCGGCGCTCAATTACTACCTGCTCTGCGCCTGGCCCGGCGAATATGTCGACGACGAGAAGAGCCGCTTCGTCAACGAACGGCTCCACGCCAATATCCAGAAGGACGGGACCTATTCGGTGGTTCCCAGGATGTGGGGTGGGCTGACCAATCCCAAGGAACTGCGCGCGATCGCCGACGCGGCAGAGAAATTCGGGGCCCGCACGGTCAAGGTCACCGGCGGCCAGCGGATCGACCTGTTCGGGATCAGGAAAGAAGATTTGCCAGCGATCTGGGCCGATCTCAACGCCGCGGGCATGGTCTCGGGCCATGCCTACGGCAAGGCGCTGCGCACGGTGAAGACCTGCGTCGGCTCCGAATGGTGCCGCTTCGGGACCCAGGATTCGACCGGGCTGGGGGTCAAGATCGAGCAGATGACCTGGGGCAGCTACATGCCGCACAAGTTCAAGATCGCGGTCAGCGGCTGCCCGCGCAATTGCGCCGAAGCCACGATCAAGGATTTCGGCGTGATCTGCGTCGACAGCGGCTATGAACTCCATGTCGGCGGCAATGGCGGGATCAAGGTCCGCGCGACCGACTTCCTGTGCAAGGTCGAGACCGAGGAGCAGGCGCTCGAAACCTGCGCCGCCTTCATCCAGCTGTATCGCGAAGAGGCGCACTACCTCGAGCGGACCGCGCCATGGATCGAGCGCGTCGGGCTCGACTATGTGAAATCGCAATTGCTGGACGATCCGGACGCGATCGAACAGCTCGCCCGCCGCTTCAGATATTCGCAGAAGTTCTGGCAGGTCGATCCGTGGGCCAACCGCGCCGGCGGCGCCCATCGCGAATTGCACAGCCATCTTGCCGAGGTCCGGCCGCTCCAGGTGGAGGGCGTCCAGTGATCGGCAAATGGCTCGATATCGGCTCGGTCACTCAGATCGAGCCCGGCACTGCCCGCACGCTGCCGGTCGAAGGGGGCGAGGAGATCGCCGTGTTCCGGACGATGACCGGCGAATGCTATGCGCTGGTCAACAAATGTCCGCACAAGCAGGGACCGCTCAGCCAAGGCATCGTGCATGGTGCGGTGGTCACCTGTCCGCTGCACAATTGGAACATCTCGCTCAAGACCGGCGAAGCGCTTGGCGAGGACAAGGGCTGCGTCCCGACGATCCCGATGAAAGTTGATGCCGGGCGCATGTTCCTGCTGCGCGAAGCGGTCGTCGGGCCGAAGGCAGCCTGACCGGGATGGGCGCCATCCGCACAACCTGCGCCTATTGCGGGGTCGGCTGCGGCATCAAGGCGACAATTGGCGAGAGCAGGGAAGTGCGGATCGAGGGCGATCCGGACCACCCGGCCAATCGCGGATCCCTGTGTTCCAAGGGGAC
>NZ_DBNHSF010000184.1:0-6276 GCF_057143545.1 Candidatus Andeanibacterium sp. | reverse complement strand
TGCGCGGACAGGCGGATGTCCTTGCGGGTCTCGCGCGCGAGCAGCGGATTTCCGCCGCTGGTCGTTTCGATCAGGACGGTCTCGTTGTTGGCGAAATCGTAAACCGCGACATTCTCGTTCACGATCGTCGGACTGCCGAGCTGGGTCAGGCTCGGCGCCGCTTCGGCATAGATGTAGCTTGCCTGCAGGCTGAGGCTCTCGGTCGGCGACCAGAACATCCCGACCGTATAGTCATAGAGCGTGCCGAAATCCGACAGGTCGGTGATCCCGCCATTGAGGTTGAGCGAAATATCGCCGATCCCCGAGAGCACCCCTTCTCTCCGGCTGGTCAGCGGAATCCCGAGATTGCCGCCCGCGCTCAGCGAATGGCGGGTCAACGAGGTCTCGATCCCGGGATTGCGGGTGTCCATGCTCTCGAAATTGGTCAGCGAATAGCCGCTGCGCAATGTCGCGCTGACTTCGCCGGCCGGCATCCACAACAGGACGCCATTGGCCGTCGCGAGGCTGTTGAAGGTGCGCGAGGTCGTTTCCGCCAGGTCGCGGTCGGCGCTGGGCAGCACCGGCAGCATCCCGTCGATCGCGAAATCGCCTGCCAGCGCGCCGGCGACGAGGTCGCTGGTGTCGAGCCGGCGGTCGTTGAAATTCTTCGAATGTGCGATCGACCCGTCCATCGTCGCCGTAAGCTGCCATGCGCCGAGCGGATGGTTGAGCGTGGCGCCGCTCGAAAAGGTCAGGGTCTCGCGCTTCTGGCGGATAACGTCGTCGGGATTGACCACCCGCCGCTCGCTGTTGTCGTCCGGGTCGGTCAGCAGGATGACGTTGTAGCCATCCCTGCCCTTCGACAGCGACTTTTCGACACTGCCGTTGAAGGCCAGCGAGCCGCCGCTGTCGCCGACCGGGATCGTATAGGTTCCGTCGAAGGCATATTCCCAGCTCTTGTCGCGCAAGGTGCGCTGCGTCGCCGGATCCGGGTCGGAAGCAATCGTCGGTATCAGCGATTCAGGTTCGACGATCCCGCGCTCGACATCGTACAGTGCCGAAGACAGGGTGACTTCGCCGTTGAGGTTGAGGCGGCGCGAGCCGTCGATCCGCAGATAGGTCAGCTCGGACTCGCTCGTCCAATAGCCACCTGCCCAGGGCTGGCCGTATTCGCGTTCGCTCTCGGTCGAACTGAAATCGTCCTTGAGGATGAAATTGATCACCCGCTGGTCGGCCGAATAGCCATAACGCAGCGCCACTTCCTCGGGCAGTACTTCGACCCGGCGCAAGGCTTCGGGCGGTTAGGAGCGCAGCTCGCGGAAGCTTGAAATACGCATGCCATTGACCAGCATCACGGGGAACCCGCCGCCGCGGCCACGCCCGGAATTGGTTTGCGGCGAGAGTTCCTGCACCAGGTCGGCAATCGAACCAACGCCATAGGCGGCAATGTCTTCCTCGTTGAGCACGAGAACCGGCGGCTGCGGAGCGTCGACCTGGCCGCGCAACCGGTCCGCCAGCACGAGAATTTCCTCGTCTTCGTTGACGAGTTCCGGATCGAGATCGTCCGCCAGTTCGGGCTGTTCGTCCGCGACGGCCGGGGAAGAACCCAGGATTGCGGCGCATGCAATGCCGGAGAGGAGAAGCGCTCGGCTCGTCTTCATGATTGACTTTGTCCTTAGAGGGCTTAGCCGCGCTCAAGCGCCTTATAGAAGATTTCTCAAGCGACTTATTGTAACATTTAGTCGCAAGTCGATGAATGTCCGGTGAAACCGGACGAAATGCCCGCACCATGGCGCCTGGCAGGGATTCCGCGCTCGCATCCGGGCCGGCTCCCCGGATCCGTGCGGCACAGGCACGCACTTCCCTTTTCGGCGGTCCGGCGCTATGGGGCGCGGCCAAGGCACGACAATACATAGGATTTGAAATATTTATGGCGAAAGAAGAACTCCTCGAAATGCGCGGCAAGGTAGTCGAACTACTGCCTAACGCGATGTTCCGGGTGGAGCTCGAAAACGGCCATGAAGTCCTCGGCCATACGGCAGGCAAGATGCGCAAGAACCGTATCCGCGTGCTGGTCGGCGACGAGGTGTTGTGCGAACTGACCCCATACGACCTGACCAAGGCACGGATCACCTACCGCTTCATGCCCGGAAGGGGCGGCCCGGGGCCGCAATAGCCATCTTGGGCGCACAGCCCTCACTTATCCTTGCTTCCGCCAGCCCGCGACGCCGCGAATTGCTGGCGCAGATCGGCGTCACGCCGGCGCGGGTCGAGGCTCCCGAGATCGACGAGACTCCGCACAAGGGCGAATTGCCGGCGCCCTATGCCCTGCGCATGGCGCTGGAAAAGGCCGCGGCAATCGACCGGCATGAGGGCGATATCGTCCTCGCCGGCGACACCACCGTCGCGCTCGGGCGCCGGATCCTGCCCCAAGCCGAGAACGAAGCGCAAGTGGCGAGCTTCCTCGCGCTGCTTTCCGGACGGCGGCACAAGGTCCATTCGGCTGTCGCAGTCATCGGCGAGGACGGCACGGTCCGGCATCGCCTGGCCAGCAGCGTGGTCCGGTTCAAGCACCTCTCGCGCGAGGAGATCGGCGATTATGCCGCTTCGGGCGAGGGGGTCGGCAAGGCCGGCGGCTATGCCGTGCAGGGCCGCGCCGCCGGGCTGATCGACTTCGTTTCGGGCAGCTATTCGGGCGTGGTCGGACTGCCGCTCTACGAGACGCGGGCGCTGCTCAAGGCGGCGGGCCTCGACCTTGGCTGAGTGGCTGGTTGAACAGGGGATCGGCGAGGAACGCGCGATCCTGCTCGAGGGCGGCGAATTACTCGCGGCCAAGATTCGCTGGCCGGGAGAATTGTCCGCAGGAAAGCCAGCCTATGCGAAGCTTGTCAAAAAGCTTGCCGACAGTTCTCGCGGGTTGGCCCAAACCGAGGACGGCACCGAGATACTTGTCGATCAATTGTTGCCAGACTTCACCGAGGGCCAGCACCTGACGTTGATAGTCACCCGCGCGGCCATTGCAGAGCGCGGGCGATACAAGCGCGCGCAAGCGCGCCCTTGGGTCGAAGGAGAGCATGCAATCCCTGCCGAGGGCGATGTCTTCGCTCTTGGAAACAGCGTTCGCAGGTTCCCCGACGGGTTGTGGGAAGAAATCTGGACCGAGGCATCGGATGGCGTGGTCGAATTCGAAGGTGGCAGCCTCTCATTTTCCGTCACGCCGGCCATGATTCTGATCGACGTGGATGGCACCGCGCCGCCAAAACAGCTAGCGCTGTCGGCAATACCCTCCATCGCATCAGCACTACGGCGCTTCGATATCGGTGGCTCGGTCGGGATAGACTTCCCCACGCTACCGCAAAAGGATGATCGCAAGGCGGTCGATGCGGCGCTCGATAGGGCATTGGCAGATTGGCCGCATGAGCGCACTGCCATGAACGGGTTCGGCTTCGTACAACTGGTTGCCCGGCTGGAGGGGCCATCGCTGCTCCAGCGCATCGCCGGAGACCGCAGCGGAGCTGCCGTGCGCTTGCTGCTCCGCCGCGCCGAAACCGTGTCCGATCCCGGCGCGATCCTGCTGACCTGCCACCCGGCGGTGGAAGCGAAACTCAGGCCCGTATGGCTGAGCGAACTCGCCCGGCGGACCGGCCGTGAGATTCGCGTCGAAAGCGATCCGGCCCTTGCGCTCGAAGGCGGCTTTGCGCAGGCTGTCCCGCGATGACCGGCTCGACCAAATCCAAACTCTGCCCGATCTGCAAGAAGCCGCGCAGCGAAGAGTTCGCGCCTTTCTGTTCGCCGCGCTGCCGCGACCGCGACCTCGCACAATGGTTCAACGATGGCTACGCCGTGCCCGGGCCGCCCGCTGCGCCCGAGGACGTCGTCCAGGACGATTGACCGCGCAGCAGGCCAAACAAGTCTTGCCCAAACAGGTCTTGCAATGCCGCTTGCGCTTCGCCATAGGCGCGCATTCCAACCGCTCGCGGGCCGTTTCCGGCCGTGACTGCAGCGAATGCCCAGGTAGCTCAGTTGGTAGAGCATGCGACTGAAAATCGCAGTGTCGGTGGTTCGATTCCGCCCCTGGGCACCATTTCCTTCTGCCCTACCGCTTACGCTGCTTGAGGGAGTCCTTGTCGCCCTACCGCTTCGCTACTTGAGGGCGAAGGCGAACCCGGATTCGCCTTGTAATCGCTCGGGAATCGGCCATAGACTTGCCCCGGCCTTCGGGGGGAGCCGCACCTGCCCGGATTGACCTTGCGACCCTGATGCGGCGAAGCCCCTGCCATGCGGCGGCAGGGTGAGGGAAAGTCTGTGCCAGGACCCGACATCTTCCTGAGCTACAACCGCGAGGATTCCGACAGGGCGAAGCAGTTCGCCGAAGGGTTCGCGGCGGAGGGGCTCGACGTGTGGTGGGATGTCGCGCTGCGTTCGGGCGAAGCCTATGACGAGGTCACCGAGAACGCCCTGCGCAACGCCAGGGCGGTGGTGGTGCTGTGGTCGAAGAAGTCGGTCGTCTCGCGCTGGGTGCGGGCCGAAGCAACCCTCGCCGAACGCAAGAAGACCCTGATGCCCGCGATGATCGAGGAGTGCGAGCGCCCGATCATGTTCGAACTGGTCCAGACCGCCGACCTTTCGGATTGGCGCGGCGACACGTCCGAAAAGGCGTGGCAGGACTTTGCGCGGCACGTTTGCGAATTCGTCGGCAAGGAAGCGCAAGCTCCGAAACCCAAAGCAAAGGACGAGCCGCTCCCCGGCCTCGACCAGGTCTCGCTCGTCGTCTTGCCCTTCGCCAATATGAGCCGCGACGAGGACCAGGAATATTTCGCCGACGGGATCACCGAGGACGTCATCACCGACCTGTCGAAGGTCTCCGCACTCGGCGTGATCAGCCGCAACTCCTCCTTCACCTTCAAGGGCAAGACGGTCGACATTCCCGAGGTTGCCCGCCAGCTCAACGTCACTCATGTGCTCGAGGGAAGTGTCCGCAAGGCCGGCAATCGCGTGCGCGTTACCGCCCAGTTGATCGACGGATCGAGCAACAACCATGTCTGGGCCGAGCGCTGGGACCGCGACCTCGACGACATCTTCGAGCTGCAGGACGAGCTTTCCGAGGCGATCGTCGAAGCGCTCAAGCTCAACCTGCTGCCACGCGAGAAGAAGGCGATCGAAGGCCGGGGAACCAGCAATCTTGAGGCCTACGACCTGTTCAGTCGAGCCCGCGCGCTCCATTCGACGGCCGGTCATCACAACCTGCTACGCGCGATGGATCTCTATCGCGAAGCAACCAATCTTGATCCCGACTTTGCCCAGGCATGGGCAGGCTTGGCACATTCCATCCAGTTCACGGGTGTTTACGAGCCGAAGCTCTTTAAGGAACTGTGGGACGAATTCAAAGCGGCGAGCCGGAAATCCATCGAGCTTGCCCCAAAGCTGCCCATGGCGATCCTCACTGCTGGCCAGGTGGCGGCTTGGGAATACAATTGGGACGAAGTCGCAAGGATTATCGACTCCACGGATTTCGAGCTTGGTGCAGAGCAAAGCATCAAGGCACACTTTGCTCTCTTGCTGGGGAGGGCAAACGAAGGCGCGGAGCTGGCCCTGCGCGGTCGTGAGGTCGATCCCCTGTCGATCGGAAATTCTTTCGGCACCCAGTATATCCTCGATGCCGCGGGAAGGCTCGACGAAGCCGAAGCGGAATACGAGCGCAGCAAGGATCTGGAAGGTCCGAGGGTAACGATGGAATGGCGCGCGATAACGCGAGCCATGGTGCGCGGCGACCACGAGCGCGTGTGGGACATCTTCCGCAATCGCTGGGACCGAAACGATCACTTCATGCCGTTCCGCAATCACCTGATCGAAGTCCGGGACAAGCCCGAGGAAGCGCTGGCGATCCTGCACGAAGCGCTGGAAGATCCAGCCTACCAGGATGGCTCGCGCATGGGGGCGATCGCCACATGGGCGGTCTATTACGGCGACATCGATATGGCGCTCGAAGCATTCCGGCGCGGGCCGCTGACCACCAAGCACTACATCGGCTTCCTCGAAATGTGGTTCCCGCAATATGCCGAGCTTAGGCAGGACCCGCGCTTCAAGCAGCTCCTGATCGACAGCGGGATCGTCGATCACTGGCGCAAGACCGGCAATTGGGGTGATTTCGCGCGGCCTGTGGGCGATGCCGATTTCGAGATCATCGCATGAGCGGGCCGGACATCTTCCTCAGCTACAACCGCGAGGATGCGGAGATCGCCCGGCGCTATGCCGAGGCGTTCAAGGGCGAAGGGTTCGATGTTTGGTGGGATGCGC
>NZ_DBNHSF010000183.1:0-2191 GCF_057143545.1 Candidatus Andeanibacterium sp. | reverse complement strand
TCAGCCTTGAGCACGAAGGGCGGGTCGAATTTCTTCAGCGCACCCCAGGCCGCCTCGAGCGAAGTGCAGCGAACGAACCGCGCCGTGGGAATATCGGCGCGCTCGCACAATTCCTTGGTGAAGCTCTTGCTGCCTTCAAGCTGCGCTGCCGCTTTCGAAGGGCCGAACACCGGGAAGCCCGCAGCGCGCAGATCGTCTGCCAGGCCATCGACCAGCGGCGCCTCGGGACCGATAACGACCAGCCCAATCGAATTGTCGCGGCAGAATTGCTCTACGCTCGCATGGTCCGACGCGTCGAGCGCGACACTTTCCGCGCATTCTGCCATGCCGGGATTGCCCGGGCTCGCCCACAGCTTGTCGCACATGGGCGATTGCGCCAGTTTCCAAGCCAGCGCATGTTCGCGCCCGCCGCCGCCCAGCAAAAGGATATTCATGCCCGCCGATTTCCCGTCAAACCCAGAAGAAGACAGCTTGGTAGCGAAGGGCCGCGCCGGGGACAACGCTGCCCCGCTTTCGATCAGCGAGATTTCTTCGCTCCTGAAGCGGGCCGTGGAAGACCAGTTCGGATTTGTGCGCCTGCGCGGCGAGTTGTCCGGCGTGAAACGTGCTGCCTCGGGTCACCTGTATTGCGCCCTTAAGGACGAGAAGGCTGTCATCGATGGCGTGATGTGGCGCGGCAATACGCAGCGCTTGCCATTCCAGCCGGAAGACGGCCTGGAGGTCGTCGCATCAGGCAAGCTGACGACCTATCCAGGGCGCTCCAAGTACCAGATCGTAATCGAGCGGATGGAGTTGGCGGGCGAAGGTGCGCTGCTGGCCCTGCTCGAAAAGACCAAGGCGCGGCTGGCAGCAGAAGGGCTTTTCGATGAAGGGCGCAAGCGTGCCCTGCCATTCCTGCCGCGAACGATCGGGGTGGTGACATCCCCTACAGGCGCGGTGATTCGCGACATCTTGCACCGGCTGGCGGACCGGTTTCCCAGCCGCGTAATCGTGTGGCCCGTGCTGGTGCAGGGCAAGGGTGCAGCAGATCAGGTGGCAGCCGCAGTGCGCGGCTTCTCGGGCCTGCCAGCAGGCCATCCCGACCGGCCTGACCTGGTGATCGTGGCCCGCGGCGGCGGCTCGATCGAGGATCTGTGGAGCTTCAACGAAGAAGCTGTCGTCCGCGCCATCGCCGAATGCTCGATACCGACGATCAGCGCTGTGGGTCACGAGACCGATACGACGCTGGCCGATTTTGCCGCCGACCGCCGCGCTCCGACGCCGACGGCGGCCGCAGAAATGGCCGTCCCGGTTCGCGCCGAACTCGCGGCGACACTGGCGGACTTCGGCGCGCGCAAGGAGCGCGCGATCCTGCGGCCCGTACAGCTTGGCCGCGAGCGGCTGGAGGCGCGGGTGCAGCGGCTTCCCGGCCCTGCGGCGCTGCTTCAGCCACCGGCGCAGGCTCTCGACGACCTGTCGGACCGTCTGCGGCGTGGTTTGACCGATCGGACAGCGCGGGGCCGCGAAAAGCTGGGCAAGTTGCGATTGCCCCCGGCGATACTCGAACGCGGCCTTCGCGAGGCCACTCGTTCGCTTGAAAGCGTACGCCTGATGCCCTCGATGGTGGAACGCCGCTTGGCAGAGAAACGCGCGCGCCTCGGCGCACTTGAGCGGGTCATGCGCTCGCTCGATCCGGACGCCGTCTTGCAGCGCGGCTATGCACGGGTCCTGGGCCCTGACGGACATACGCTGACGTCCCAGGCGGAGGCGTCGAAAGAGGCGGCTCTGACGCTGAAGTTCCGCGACGGCGATCTCGCGGTCACCACGCACCAGTCCAGGGCAGCGCCGCCAGCGCCTCGATCAAAGCCCAAGCCGAAACCGGTGGGAGCGCCGCCAACGCAAGATGATTTGTTTGGCTAGGTTCCAGATGCTATGGAAACTTCCATGCTGATGAACAAGAATTCCGACCGCGCTTCGGGCGAGGCCAAGCTGCACTATGGACCCAATGGCTTTCGCGTATTGCGCGCTGGTCAGCATGTGTTCTGCGCCTCATCGGGCGTTCCGATTGCCCTCGATGAACTACGCTACTGGTCGGTGGAGTTCCAGGAGCCCTATGCAACCCCGCAGCTTGCGACAGAGCGCCTCAAACCGTGAATCCAGGCCGGGTCGCACCGCTCATCCTTATCCTTACTGGCGCATGTGTCGCCTCGCC
>NZ_DBNHSF010000182.1:0-3889 GCF_057143545.1 Candidatus Andeanibacterium sp. | reverse complement strand
TTTTGTTCGATGACGTTCGACATCGCGCCCCTTTGCCGGAGTGCCGTGTCGAAGGGAAGAGTGACGGGACCACCATGGGCCGGTGCCGGGGAAATCCTCTGACGCCTCAACGTCAGGTGGGAACCATGTGTGCCGGACCAAGATCCAGCCAGGGACAGTCCCCATGGATTGCTTATAGCCTCAGGGATGTTCGATCGGCGCGTACCGGGCAGTGCCCGTCACGCTGCATTTAGGCACATAAAGGTTAAGCCTCAAGGGCGTCGGCGAGTTTTTCGAGCCTTGTGGCGATCGCTTCGAGTTCGTCCTCTTCCTGCTGCGGCCCCTTGGCATTGGCTGGCGCAGGGCCGTTCTTCAGCTCGTGCACCTCGTCGGCCAGCAGCAGCGCGGCGAACAGCAGGGTGCGGGATTCGTTCTGCCCTGCGGCACTTCCCATCGCTGCCAGCTTTTCGTCGATCGAGCGTCCGAGTGCGGCAATATGCGCTTCCTGGCCGTCGGTGCAGGCAACCGTATAGGAACGTCCGCCGATCGTGAGGGTGATATTGCTCATCCCTCTAGAGACCCAATCAGGCGATCGAGGTCGGCGAGGCTGGCTTCGACCGTTTTGCGAAGTGCTGCATGGCGCGCGGCCAGCGCATTGTCGCCGCCCGGCGGCAGGCGCTTGCAGGCCGCCTCGATCCGGGCGGTTGCGGCCTCGATCCGGGCCAGTGCCTCGTCTGCCCTTGCGCTTCCCATACCGGCAACGCTAACCCAGACTTCCTATCGCTTGCAAAAGCTTGCGGCCCGATGCTGCAAGTTATCCTCTACTTTGATCGCGGCGGCCTTTGGGGAACGGATTCGCCCGCGCTTGACGGCAGCCAGAGGGTCCGCAAAGGAAACCGCGCGTCGAATCACGACCATCCAGCGCAATTCCGGCGCTTCGCAGGAGCAATCTTCATGAGTCTCGACCCGTCCCGCCTCGCGCCCATGGCCAACGCCATCCGCGCGCTCTCGATGGACGCGGTGCAGAAGGCCAATATCGGCCACCCGGGCATGCCGATGGGCATGGCCGATGTCGCAACCGTGCTGTGGTCGGACTACCTCAAATACGATCCCGCCGATCCGAAATGGCCCGATCGCGACCGCTTCGTGCTCTCGGCCGGCCACGGCTCGATGCTGATCTACGCGCTGTTGCACCTCACCGGCTACGCGCATCCGACGATGGACGAGATCCGCAATTTCCGCCAGCTCGGCAGCCCCTGCGCCGGCCATCCCGAGAATTTCCTGCTCGATGGGGTCGAATGCACCACCGGTCCGCTGGGGCAGGGTCTTGCGATGGCGGTGGGCATGGCGATTGCCGAGCGGCACCTCAACGCGCAGTTCGGCGACGATCTCGTCGATCACCGGACCTGGGTGATCGCGGGCGACGGCTGCCTGATGGAAGGCATCAACCACGAAGCGATCGGCCTGGCCGGGCATCTCGGGCTGGGGAACCTGATCGTGCTGTGGGACGATAACGACGTCACGATCGACGGTTCGACCGATCTTTCGACCAGCGAGGATATAGAGGCGCGCTACCGGGCCACGAATTGGCACACGGTGCGCTGCGACGGGCACGATCCGGCCTCGATCCGCCAGGCATTCGACGCAGCGCTGGCCGATCCGCGCCCGTCGCTGGTCGCCTGCAAGACCGTGATCGGCAAGGGCGCGCCCAACAAGCAGGGCACCTCGGCGGTCCACGGCAATCCGCTGGGCGAGGAAGAAATCGCGGCGGCGCGCGAATATCTCGGCTGGGAGCACGAACCTTTCGTCGTCCCTGACGACATCCTCTCAGACTGGCGCTCGCTCGGGGATGCCGGGGGCAGGGCGCATGCGGACTGGCAGGCGCGGCTCGAAAAGAGCGGCAGGAAAGCCGAATTCGAGAACTGGATGATGGGCGTGGCCGATCTCGCGGCGCCGGCGCTTGAGAAGCATATCTGCGAACTGGCGAAGGATCCGCCCAAGATCGCCAGCCGGGTGGCTTCGCAAAAGGCGCTCGAGCCGCTGACCGAGAAACTGCCCCAGCTGATCGGCGGATCGGCCGATTTGACAGGTTCAAACAATACCAAAACTTCGGCTACCAAACCACTGACAAAAGACGATTATTCCGGACGCTACATCTATTACGGCATCCGCGAATTCGGGATGGCCGCGGCGATGAACGGGATGGCGCTGCATGGCGGCATTGCGCCCTATGGCGGGACTTTCCTGATTTTCAGCGACTATGCCCGCAATGCGATCCGCCTGTCGGCACTGCAGCAGGTCGGGGTGGTCTATGTCATGACCCACGATTCGATCGGGCTGGGCGAAGACGGGCCGACCCACCAGCCGGTCGAGCAGCTGATGAGCCTGCGCCTCATTCCCAATCTCAACCTCTATCGCCCGGCCGATGCGATCGAGACCGCCGAATGCTGGGCATTGGCGTTGCAGACGCCCGAAACGCCTTCGATCATTGCCTTGTCGCGCCAGAACCTGCCCCCGGTGCGCGTGCCCCAAGGAAATTGGGGCGACGAGAACTGGAGCCAGTTCGACAATCGCTGCGCCAAGGGGGCCTATCGCCTGAAAGCGGCCGAGGCCACGCGCAAGGTGATCCTGCTGGCGACCGGGTCGGAAGTGGCGGTGGCGCTCGACACGGCCGCCCAGCTCGAGCAGCGGGGAATCGGCGCGGATGTCGTCTCGATGCCCTGCATGGAGCTGTTCGAAGCGCAGGATGCCGGTTATCGTGGCGAATTGTTGCCCGAGGACACGCTGATCGTGTCGATCGAGGCGGGTACGACCCTGGGCTGGGAACGCTACACGGGCAGGAACGGGCTCAATATCGGGCTCGACCGCTTCGGCGCCTCGGCGCCGGCGGCGGTCCTTTTTGAACATTTCGGCTTTTCCGCTGAGGCCATCGTGCCGAAGATCAAAGCGAAGCTGGCGGGTTAACAGGAGCAACTTTCATGGCGACCAGGGTAGCAATCAACGGATTCGGACGGATCGGGAGGCTTGTGGCGCGCGCCATCTTCGAACGCGCCGACGACGATTTCGAACTCGTTTCGATCAACGACCTCGCCGATGCCAAGGCCAATGCAGTGCTGTTCGCGCATGATTCGACCCATGGCCGGTTCCCGGGATCGGTCACCACTGACGGATCGAGCCTGACGATCAACGGCAAGCGGGTGATCGTCACCAGCGAGCGCAATCCCGGCGACCTCCCGCATGGCGACCAGGGGATCGACCTGGTGCTCGAATGCACCGGCTTTTTCCAGTCGGTCGAGGCGAGCCAGCCGCATATCGACGCCGGCGCCAGGCGGGTGCTGATCTCCGCCCCGGCCAAGGGCGATCTCAAGACGGTGGTCTACGGCGTCAATCACGGCATCCTGACCGGTGACGACCTGATCGTCTCGAATGCCAGCTGCACCACCAATTGCCTCGCCCCGGTAGCCAAGGTGCTGCACGAGACGGTCGGGATCGAACGCGGGATCATGACCACGATCCATTCCTATACCAATGACCAGCGGATGCTCGACCAGATACATTCCGACCTGCGCCGGGCGCGCGGCGGGGCGCAGAACATGATCCCGACCACCACCGGCGCGGCGCGCGCGGTCGGGCTGGTGCTGCCGGAGCTCAACGGCAAGCTCGACGGATCTTCGGTCCGGGTGCCGACCCCCAATGTCAGCCTGGTCGACCTGGTCTTCGTTCCCGGGCGCGACACGAGCAAGGACGAGCTCAACGCCGCGCTCAAGGCTGCTGCCGAAGGCCCGATGAAGGGCGTGCTCGATTATACCGACCAGCCGCTCGTCAGCTCGGACTTCAACCATTACCCGGCCAGTTCGACGGTCGACAGCCTTGAAACCTCGGTGCTCGAAGGCAAGCTTGCCCGCGTGGT
>NZ_DBNHSF010000181.1:0-1763 GCF_057143545.1 Candidatus Andeanibacterium sp. | reverse complement strand
GCTGAAGGGCTCGGTCCCTTCGCGCACTGTCGTCCGGCGCATGTCGCGCTTCTCGTGTTCATAGTCGTACTCGCCGCCGCGATGCATGGTGCAGAGATTGTCCCAGATCACCATGTCGCCGACATTCCACTTCACCGAGAAGACATATTGCGGCTGCGTGGCATGCTCGATCAGCCGCTTGATCAGCGCGCGGCCCTCGGCCTTGTCCATCCCTTCGACATCCATCGTATGGGCGGCGATGAACAGCGCCTTGCGGCCCGAACCCTGGTGGGTGTGGACGAGCTTGTGCCTGGCCCGGAAGCGCTCCTCGATTTCCTCGTCGGAAATGTCGGCCCCGGCGAGTTTGCGGCTCCACCACAGCGAATTGATCCCGACCTTGTCTTCGAGGAAGGCCTTCATCTCGTCGTCGAGATCCTCGTAGGCGCTGCGGGTATCGGCGAACCAGGTCTCGCCGCCTTCCTTCGGCACGGCATGGGCCAGCAGGATCGAATAGGAGGTGCGCTTCTCCATGAAAGCGCTGTCGGTGTGCCATAGGCGATCGCCCTTGCGATACTGGATCGCGGCGGGATCCTGGGTGATCTCGCCATGGACGTTGAGGTTGGAGGCGTCGAACAGCTCGGGGAACGGCAGGCGATATTTCATGTCCTCGCGCCGCGGCACGCGTTCGAGATAACCAAAATTGCGGCTGAATGCGACATGCTGTTCGTCGTTGATGCCCGGGTTGCGCCATACTGTGACGCCCCATTTGTCCTGGGTTTCGATGACCTGCTGGACCTCTTCCGGCGTCAGCTTCCGGGTCAGGTCCAGCCCCGAAACCTCGGCGCCGAATCGCGGCAGGATCGGCTTCACTTCGAGCGGCATCGCGCAAACTCCCAAATATCGTTAGCAGGCTAATTACACCGAATCGCGACCGCAATCCAGCCCTGCTGGCATCGCGGCATGGCCCCTAGCATGGAGGCGGCAAATCGACGATAGTCAGCGTTTCGAGAGGAGAATCCGATGTCCGAGCGCACCCGTATCCCGCCCCGTTCGCAATTCGAGGCCGATGTCGGCTTCACCCGCGCGCTGAGGGTGGGCGACCGGATCGTGGTCGCGGGCACGGTGGACGACCGGCCCGAGCCGCCAGCCGACTGCTACGAGCAGGCCGACCGCTGCTACACGCTGATCCGCGAATATATCGAGGAGCTCGGTGGCACGATGGCCGACGTGGTGCGCGTGCGGATGTTCGTGACCGACATCGCCGATGGCGACAAGGCCAGCGCCGCCTTCACCAAGCACCTCAAGGCCACCTGCCCGACCGGGACCCTGGTCGCGATCAGCGCGCTCTACCGCCCCGAAATCCTGATCGAGATCGAGGCCGAGGCGGTGGTAGGCGCGTGAAGCTGGCGATCGCTTCGCTTGCCGCGGTGGCGCTCGCAGGCTGCGCGACCGCGGCAGAGCCCGGCATGGCCGAGCCGCAAGGCGAATGTGTCTCCGAACCGGGCCAGGCCTTCATCGGCAAGGAAGCGAACAGCGAGACCGGGGCGGCGCTGCTCAAGGCGACCGGGGCGGCACGCATCCGCTGGGTCCCGCCACGCACCGCGGTCACGATGGATTTCCAGCCCGACCGGCTGACCGTCCATTACGACGACGCGATGGTGATCGAACGGGTATCCTGCACCTAGTGAGCGATTGGGTCCATCACCACCGGCACGGCGCGGTCGGGCATCTTTCGCTCAACCGGCCTAAGGCCCTGCACGCGCTCAACCTCGAAATGGTCGAGG
>NZ_DBNHSF010000180.1:0-59468 GCF_057143545.1 Candidatus Andeanibacterium sp. | reverse complement strand
GAAAGCTGCTTGGCCGAGATATAGGCCGACCACCACTGATTGGTGATGATCGGGATATCCATGGCGTGGAAGATCTCGTGCGGGGTGTCGGCCTGGACGATGGCAAACGGCTCGCCATCCTCCACTACGCGTCGCTTCAGCTCCTGGACGTATCCCTTCTGGAAGGCAGTCGCCTCGGCCGTACATTCAAGCATCTTGCGGCTGCGCTGGTTGGCCGACGGGTTCAATGGAATACCCCTTCATCCTCGAGCCGGGCGATTTCGGCGTCGCTCAGGCCGCAAATGCCGCGCGCGATCGCATGGCTGTGTTCGCCCATCGATGGCGCGCGATAGGGCACGAACGCATCGCGCGAAAAATGCAGCGGACTCGCCATGTGGCCGAACGGTCCGAGCTTCGCATGGTCCAGATCCACCAGGGCATTGCGCGAGGCAATCTGGGGATCGCGCTCGAGCAGGTCTTCGCAATCCTGGACCACTCCGCAGGCAATTCCTTCCCGTTGAAGCGCCTCGGCAATGGCATGGTCTTCGCGCTGCGAAGTCCAGCCGGCGATATCGTCGCCGGTGATCGCCAGAAGCTTCGCGCGGTCGCTCTCGCCGAACAGGCTGATCACGACCCAGCGATCCTCTCCGAGTGCGGGGAAGATATCCTGGAACGGTACCGCTGGGTCGGAATTGCCCAGCCTTTCAGGTCGCTCGCCCCGTCTGGCCGCGGCGATGAATTCGCGCATCTGCTGGACGCAAATCTCGTACATCGAGGCGTCGATATGGCAGCCCTTCCCGGTCTCGCGGCGATGCTGCAAGGCAGCGGCAGCGCTCGCTGCCATGACATAGGGGACGATGACATCGCCATAGGGCACCGCCCCCGGAATGACCGGGTCGCGGTCGGGATAGCCGGTCATGTAGGTGCGGCCCGAGAGCGCGCCGCCGGTTCCGTCGACTCCCCATTCCTGCGCCAGCGGCCCGGTCTGGCCGAACACGCTGCCCGAAACCATGACGATGCCGGGATTGCGCCTCGCCAATTCGTCGTAATCAAGTCCGAGCTTGGCCATCGTACCCGGAGAAAAATTCTCGACCACCAGATCGGCCCATTCGATGAGCGGATCGAGCACCTTGCGGGATTGGGGATCCTTGAGGTTGAGCGTCACGCTGCGCTTCGAGGTGTTGAGATGCGCGAACCATGGCTTGTCGTCGAAATCGCCGGGCTTGGAGGCAGAGACCTGGACATCGAGCCGCGCCATGTCGGGCCGCGTCCGGCTTTCGATCTTGATCACGTCCGCTCCGAGGTCGCCCAGCGTCTTGGTGGTGATCGAGCCGACCAGGGCCCAGGCGAAATCGAGCACCTTGACCCCTGACAGGGGACCCGGTCGCTCGCCCGAGTGGATCGCCGGAGCGGCAGTCCGCTTGTTGCCCTCGCGAATTGCGACGAACCGCTCGGGGAGTCCCGATGGCGTATCGAGAAAACCTCGTGCCGCGAGATGCGCATCCTCGAGCACATCGCCCGGCTCATTGACGACGCAGGCGTTGATTCCGCGGCGGCGCCCTTCGGTGGCGATTTCAGCCTTCGTCCGCATCTTGAAGAAGGCATCGATCGCCGTTTCCCAGATGGCGCGGGTCTCGTTGGGCAGGGTCGAACGATTATAGGCCAGCCAGTCGACGCCCCGCAGCGGGTTGTCCATCCCGGCTTCGTCGATCCAGTCCGACAGCGCCTGGTTTGCCGGTGCACCCAATCGGCCGGTCATCAAGGAATGAAAGCACCAGCCGTCGGCAAGCCGCCAGATCGCCCGGACCTTGACCTTGCCGTATGCGATTGACCCACCGGCCCGGGCAAGCTTGCGCTTGTCGAACTGCCACACCAGCACGCCGTTGATGTTGCGGCTGAACGCGACCTGCTGGATGGAAATATCGACATGCTGGCCCTTGCCGTGCGTGCCGCGAGCATAATGGGCGGCCATCGCACCGGCCGCCGCGACCATGTCGGCGTGGAAGGTGCAGGCGTCCCCCGCTTCCTTGACTGGAGGAAGATCCGGCTCGCCGGTCACCCGCAAGGCGCCGCCCATGGCGGACGCGACCAATTCCCTTCCGCGCCAGCCGGATCGTGGCCCGCCCGAGCCAAAGGTCGTCACCGAGACCTGGACCGCCTCCTTGGCTGAGTCCGGCACGACGCTTCCCTCTCTTCCGATATCGTCGATCACGAAGGAGGCGCCGTCCACGGGACCGCCAAGTTCCGCACCGAGCGACGCGAGAAACCGCGCCAGCGGGCGCTCGGCCATGCCGCCCAGGATCGCCACCCTGTGGCCCGCGAGCGGCTTCATGACGATACCCCCTCGAGGAAGGCCCCGATCTCGGCAGCGGCTCCATCTGCTGCGCGCCAATCGCGGCGCGTCATGACCAGATAGGAAATTCCCGACGCATCGAGCGCATCGCGTTGCGCGGGCAGGTGCCAGGCTTCGGCCTCGTCCTCCTCGATCCGCCACAGGACCACCGCCTGCGCCCCGGTCGATGAAATCTGCTCTGCCAGGCGCTTGGCCGGATCGGCGAGGCAGCGCGGACCGATCGGCTCGGCATGGATCTGGCGCGCCAGCGCGGCAACCGGATCGCCGCTGCCTTCGGCAACCGGCGTGCCAAGCCGCGACCAGTATTCCGTGATTGTCTCGCCAACCGGAGAAAATCCGGCCTTGGCGATGGCCTCGTGGAGGCGCCGGTCGGGAGGAGGCGTTCCGGCCAGGAGACACGGCCTGGGACCTGGCTCGACCTTCATCTCGCCACGCTTCTGGTTGGTTTCAACGATGCCGGCTTCGAGTTGTCCTGGCGTCAGACCGAGCTTCGCGGAAAGCCGGCGGACCTGGTCGGTCGTTCGCTCGATGCTCGACCTGCGATCGAGCTTGGCCACGTCGAAGACGATTGCCTCCGGCCCTCCGATCAGCTCCCGCCTCTGCAGTTCGCAAACATAGTAGTAAAGCCTGTGCGATGTGTCGTCGGCGCGACTGAATACCACGCTGTCGAAAGCGTTGTATCCGCCATCGGCCCAGGCTTCGAGCACCGGCAATGCCCACGGAGCGAACTTGCTCTCAAGCCACTTGCCGGCGCGTGGGCATGCCTGGTCGGGGTTAAACGGAAGGGTGCCGGAATAGCTCCCTGTCGCAATGAGGAGGTCCTGCGGAAGGTTGGGGCCAATGCTTGCGATTACGGTCATGATCCCATCACCGCCGGTAGCCAGTAGACGAGTGCGGGAAACAGGATCAGCAGCGACAGGTGCAGGAAATCGCTCGCCAGGAATGGCAGCACGCCCTTGAATATTCTGCCGATCGAGACATCCTTGGCCACGCCCTGGATGACATAGAGATTCATCCCCAAAGGCGGATGGACGAAGCCGATCTCCATCGCCCTGGTGATGAAGATGCCGAACCAGATGGCCGACATTCCCGTGGCGCTGACGATCGGCAACAGGATCGGCGTGGTGAGGAGCATTAGCGCCAGGCCGTCCAGCACCGAGCCGAGCAGGAGCAACAGGATACCGATCAGGAACAGCGTGCCGATCGTTCCGAGGCCCAGCCCCGCGACGGCCTCGCCTGCCGCCTCGGCAAGACCGGTGATGCCGACGAAGCTGGAAAAGGTCAGCGCGCCGATGATGATCAGGTAGAGCATGCCGCTGGTCTTGAGCGTTTCCGCAAAGGCCTCCTGAAGCATCGGGAGGTTCAATTTCCGCCGGATCGCGGCAGTTGCGAGTGCCCCCGCCGAACCGATCGCAGCAGCCTCGGGCGGGCTGATCCAGCCCGACGCGATGCCGCCGATCACGACCAGGACCAGGACGACAATTTCCCAGATCCGCGCAAGTGCGCGGAGGCGATCGCTCCATGATGCGCGATCTCCCGCCGGCGCAATTTCGGGCCGCCATCTGACCAGCAGGAAGATTACCAAGCCATAGAGCAGCGCCTGGGTGATGCCGGGAATGATCGCGGCCGTGAACAGTTGTCCGATCGAGGCTTCCGCGATGATGCCGAACACTATCAATGCGCCCGAGGGCGGGATCATCTGGCCCAGGGTGCCGCCAGCAGCAACCGTGCCGGTTGCCAGCGTGTCCGCATATCCGCGCCGGCGCATCTCGGGCAGCGCAACAAGACCCACGGTCGCCGCCGTCGCAAGGCTGGAGCCATTGATTGTCCCAAAGCCGGCGCACCCTGCTACCGAAGCGTAGGCCAGCCCGCCGCGCCGGTGGCCGAGGAATTTCGCGGCGGCATCGAACAGGTCGCGGCTGGCGTCGATGGCAAAGAAGACATGCGCCATGAACAGGAACAGGGGAAGAGTGCCCAGCTCGTAGCGCGCAAGCGTGTCGATCACGACCACGCCCGATTTGATCAATGCCGGTTCCAGCCCAAGGATCAGGGCGAGCCCGCCGATTCCGACAAGCCCCAAGGCGACACCGACCCGGACGCCAAGCAGGAGAAGTGCGAACAGGATAAGGATTCCCACGATGCCGGTTTCGGGGGTGGCGATCATTTGCCCCCTCCCAAAACCGCGCGCCGAAGTGCGATCCCGACACAGCACAGCAGGCAGAGGTTTGCGTAGAGGCGGATCAACCACCACGGAATGCCGAGCAACTCGCTCCGTTCGTGCGCGCCCCAGAGATCGAGCGCGATCCAGCCAGACCCCGCGAGCAAGGCAACAAAGAACAAGGCTGTCGCAAGGTCCGATATGCGATCTGCGATATTTCGAAGGCCGCCCTTCAGGCGATCGACGACCAGCTTCACCCGGGCGTGATTGGCCGCCAATGTCGCGAGCGAGAGCCCCGATGCGGCAGCGACCAACACGATCGCCTGCATGAGCTCGATCGAGCCACGAAGGGGCAAACCGACATATCGCCCGACCACTGCAACGCTGTCTGTGAGCGTGGCAAGCAGCAGCGCCACACCCCCGATCCATGTCAACAGACTGCGAAAAGCTGTCATGCGGCCACCGCCAGTTCGCCGCGCTCGTCGATCCGGATCGAATCCAGGCCCGCCGCCACGGTGATTTCTTCCAGGTAGCGCGAGATTTCCTTCGCCCGCAAAGCGTCGGCGATGGTCGGCTTCCCGGGCGGTACAACATCGATTGGAATAATGCCCGCGCGGATTGATCCGCTGTCATCGATTTCGACGCGGCCCAGGAGAGCGTTCCGCGCTTCCGGGTGGAACGGGGCGAATGTGTAGGCAGGGTCGGGTTCGAAGCCGAACATTTCCTTGCGCTTTTGCGCCCACTCGCGGCGCGCGGGATGGTCCTGATCCGGCGAGAGCGCCCGTGTGACGACGCAGCCATTGCCCAGTCCGTGGAATACGGGCTTCCCACGATAAAACTCTATGCCCCTTGCGATGTGCGCATGATGGCCGATCACGACATCCGCTCCCGCGTCGATTGCCGCCCGGGCGATATCTCGCTCATAGGGCGCGAGCACCGCCGGGACATGCACGATGCCCTTGTGCATTGCGACCAAGATCACATCGGCGTCCTTGCGTGCCGATGCAACGTCGGTATTGAGAATCTCGATGGCTTCCGGGCTGATGTCCCGAAGACTGGCCCGGGGCGACACAGGTGATCCATCGGCGGTGCGGATGGGTAGGGAGGAACACCCGGCCCTTTGATGGGTGGCCCATGCCGCCTCCGGGCCAACACAGTTATAGCTTAGGAGAGCAATTCGCTTCTTCCCGGCCACTGCGATTGCAGGCCTGCGAGCCATGTCGAGATCGGATCCAGCGCCGCAATGAAGAATGCCGGCCTCGTCAAGCCCCGAGATCGTGTCTGCGATGCCCTGCGGGCCGCAATCGGCAATGTGGTTGCCGGCAAGCGAGACCATCGAGATTCCCGCCTGGGCGATTGCCTTGAGATTCCCGGGTGGGGCTCCGGGAGCTGGAACGTCGCCGGCGAGTTCCGCCCGGCAGTTCGTATGCGGCACTTCGAGATGCGCGATGGCAAGATCGGCCTCCCGAAATGCCGGTGCAATTCCGGCCAGCCAGTTGCCGGCGTCCGGTTCATCGAGAACCAGATCGCCGGCCATGACAATGGATATTGCTCGACATGACATCGATGTCTCAATCGCTGGCTGCCTGCCTGCGCCCTTCCCGGATCAGAACCGCGTACGTAGGCTGACCGCGAACTCGCGTCCAATCGGATTGGTGACGGTCGGGTCATAACCGCCGCCGCTGTTCTGGCCCTGCCGCGAATTCACGTAAGGCGGATCCGTATTGAACAGGTTTCTTACTTCCACTCCCAAAGTGAGTCCGTCGACCGCGCCAAGTTCGAAGGATTCGTCCAGGCGCCACGAGAACATCAGGTCGACAAGGGTGTAGGAATCCACCTTCTCGTCGGGTTCCACGATGTCGTTGGTGTACCCACCGACATGCTGCACCATGGCCCGGGCATTGAACGGACCATGATCCCAGGCAATCGCGCCGCGGGCCTTGAAGGTCAGCGGGTTGTAGATCGTATTCTTCAAACTGACGAAATCGCCTCCGGGAGTGAACGCCACATCGTATTTCGTGAGATAGGTGCCATTGAAGGCAAAGGTCAGCGTATCCATGCTGCTGACAAAGGCCCTGTATTCGACATTGAAATCGATGCCCTGCATCTTTGAACGGCCCAGGTTGAGGCTGCGGCCATCGGCATAGATACAATTCGAATAGTCCGGCGCGGGACTATCGAGGCATGCGGTACTGGCACCGCCGATCGTCCTTATCGCTACCGGACCCGTATCGGCGATACCGTTGTCGCGGATGTCGATGATCCGGTCGTATGCCTCCTTGCCGAACAGGATCACGTCCGTTCCGGCATATTCGTCGGCATAGGTCAGGATCGACAGGTTCGACAGCAGGCCGGCAATCGTGTTTTCATAGGCGATGTCGAAATAGGTCAGGTTGATCTTCCATCCGTCCGCCGGTTCGAAATCCGCGCCGACGGTCCAGGTCGTTGCCGTTTCCGGCGTCAGGTCGGGATTCGGGCCGGAGCCGATCTTGAACACCGGCAATGCAGCTCCGCCTGACGGATTCTGGTGATTCTGCACGTACAGGAACGTGCTGTTGCCGAAGATCTCCGGAAAAGTCGGGGCGCGGAAAGACGTGCCGTAACTCGCCCTCAGCTTTACCCCGTCGGTCGGAACCCAGTTGAGGCCGAACTTGGGATTGGTGGTATCGCCGACATCGCTGTAATCGTCGTATCGAACGGCAGCGGTCAGTTCGAGCTCCTCGAATCCGGCAGTGGCATTTCCGGGGCCGAAGATCGGCACCAGGACTTCGGCATAACCGGAATGGACCTTGCGGTTGAAGATCCGCTCGGTACCCTGTCCTCGCGCCAGGATCATCGTGAAATCCTGGCCTTCGTAGCCAACGGCCATCTTCACGTCGCCGCCGGGAAGCGCAAACAGCGGACCGTCGAAGCCGGCCTGCCAGGTGGTCAGTTCGCCGTCTGTCGGAAAGGTTGCGTCGGCATCGAATATTCCGGCGATCGTGGCGGCCGCAGTTCTACCAAGACCATAGGGATCGAAGGCTGTGGCAGGGTTGGAACTCGCCAATGCCGCATTGAGCGCAGTCAGGTTGAGGCCCGCGGTTGAATCGGCACGATCCACGGCCTTGCCGTATCCGAGCCTGCCTTCGAACTTCCAGTCGGACGGAAGGAACACCCGGACGCCCGGTGTGACCTGCCAGTTCTCCTGAAATCCTCCGTAGAGATCCTGCCCGCTCTCGTTGATGAAATTATAGGCAATCTGGTAGCCACCCGACCCCGGCACATAGAAGCTCGGGGCCACGAAGAAGGCATTGGTCTCGGGTACGCGAATCGTCTGGGTGATGACCCCGGGCATGCGGACAAAGTCGCGCTTGTTGTAGTATCCGTCGAACAGGAACTCGACGTTATCCATGATCTCGTAGGTCAGCGTGCCGCTGACCGAATCGTATTCCTGCTCGGGGAAGAGGTCCTGCTCCGCCTGCGGGTCGCAGAGATTCTGCGTTCCGGCAACCAGGCTGTTGGCATTTGCACTGGTTAGCTGGTCGGGCAGTGCATAATTCTGCCCGCCATAGATCAGCGTGCCGGGCGAACATTGGTTGACCCGGTAGTCCGGTCCTCCCCAGGGCCTCAAGTCGGATGTGTTGAAATCGCGGTCCGCGCCTGCGAGGTTCGAACGAAACGCATGCTCGTATGCGATCATCACCTGGCCGCGGTCGAACACCTTGCCCAGGGCGACACCGGCGTTCCATTCCCAGAAATCGCCGTTGCCGGTGGTTCCGATCCGGCCGAACGCTTCGACTCCGTCCAGGCTGCGACGCGGGATGAGGTTGACCACCCCGGCAACCGCGTCCGAGCCATAGATCGCGGAGGCGCCGTCGGCGATGACTTCGACCCGCTCGACGCCAAGCGTCGGGATAACCGATGGGCTGATGGCCCGACCGTTGGTGGTCATGCGATGACCGTCAAGGATGATCAGGGTCGCAAAGGGCCCGAGCCCGCGAAGATTGATCGAATTCGACCAGGTCGCATTGCCGTTGCCCGCATTTTGTGCGCGCGAGTTCTCGGAAAAACCGATGTCGAAAACCTGCGGCAAGTCCTGGATCATGCGGTCAAGCGTGACTTGTCCAGCGGTCTCTATCTCTTCCCGGCCAAGCGTGGTCACCGTCGCGCCAACAGGAGTTTCGCCGGAAATGCGGCTGCCGGTCACGACAATGACTTGATTGCCGCCTTGCTGCGACGGCTCGTCTTCCGAGTCCTGAGCCAATGCAACTTGTGCGTAAGTCAAGCTGGCCAGGCCGACTGCCGTTAGCGATACACCGCGAAGCAGCGACTGCCCAATCCTAGTACTACTCTTTAGCATCCTACCCTCCATCGAGTTCCCGGCAATCGAAAGCCGGCAATTTCCGTCTAATCGGCCAACGGCAAATCAAGCCGCGACGCATCGAGCCCGCCATGAAGCACCGTGATATTGGGTGCCGGATCGAGCTGGATTTCCTTGAGATTTCGCTGGCGCGGGTCCGCACCTGTTATCGTCAGCCTTAGCCGCGCCCCCGAGGGGATGACCCTCGATATGGGCGTCAAGGCCAGCGAGACATGCACCGATTCTCCGGGCGCCGGCGGGTCGAGATCCTCCGCGAGGCCCGAATGCCACGGTTGTCCAAGCGTTTCGTATGGGGCCTGGGACAATTTGCGGTGTAAAAGCTTGAGCCGTCCGAACGAGATGACCTGGGCGTCTTTCCCTTGCTCGACAAGGTCGAGATAAACCCACAGATCGGCCGCGGGATTGTCGGTCGCTACCGTCAGCCGCGCGGTCGGAAAACCGATCAGTTTGAGCGGCGCGGCAATCGGCGCGCTGGTATAGCTCAGCCCGTGCTCGTCCATCGGGCCGATCCAGAAGGCGAAATAGTCCGGCGGGGGCAGGTCGTAATCGACCGTGAAGCTGTTGCTGCCCGCTGCCGGCGGAGCAGGAACCAGCAAACCATCGCTCTCTGAAAGCGCGGTCCCACTCGCGGCGCCATCCAGAAACCAGGGCACCGGCCGCGATTCCACGCCGGGCAGCTCGTCTGAGCGGACGTAGCCGCCTCTTCCATCGAGCCCTTCGACCCAATATGTCGCCCTCGGCTCGAGATCGATCCCGTTGGCCACGCCCTTCAAGTGATGATCGAAAAAGCGGATGATCTCGCCGGTGAAATCGAATCCCGGCGGCGTCTGGCAGTGGCCGCCCGGACCCGCGAGGAACTTTCCGCCCAGATTGGCTGCCCCCAGGATCACCTGTCCGGTGGGCTCGTCTTGCCAGTTGCCCCAGAAATAGGTGGCAATGTCCGCCGCGCGAAACGTGTCGAGATAGGTGTAGGGACCGGCTTCGAGCCAGAAGGCGTTTCCGGTCAGGTCGGAAATGCTGTCGCGAAAGGGCATCGAATACCACAGCCCCGACATCGAGGTGTTGGCTGCGTGCTCGGCCACCGCCTGCCTGAGCAGGACTCCGTCGGGATCGGCATCCACAGGGATGCTGGCGAGATCGACCGAGGGATCTTCGTCCGGACGCGTGTTGAATTGCGCGGTAATGCCGCCGTTGCGGACGAACGCGTATTTGTCGAGATCGGTAGCGCCGATGAACGCCGCCTTCAGCGACGGTGGCGCAGTCGTGGCGACATGGAAAGTCGTTCCGCCAAGATAGGAGCAGCCGATCATCCCGACTTCGCCGGTCGAGAAGGGCTGGTCCGCCAGCCATTCGACGAGGTCGTGGCCGTCGCGCGCTTCGGTGCGATCCTGGAACCCGCGGCGATGGCCGAAAGAGGCGCCCTTGCCGCGAATATCGGCGACTGCAACCACGTAGCCCGCGCGGATCAGCGAGCGCAGCGCGAGGCTGTCGTTCAGCGCTGCCTCGCTGGGTTCGCCGTCTGGACCGATGAACCGCGCCCGGTAGGGCGTGAAGACAAAAATGACGGGGAGTTCACCGGTCTCTACCTGGTTGCCATCGGCGGGCCGATAGATATTGACCGCAAGCCTCGTGCCGTCGCGGACGGGCACATGGATCGAACTGCGTTGATAATCGGGATAGCTGCGCGCAACAGTCGGGGACGATGCGCCAAGCGCGACGCCGATGGCGATTATCGCCAACAGAACCTTGTCAATCCTCTCCCTCATTGACGACGATCATTTGCCAGTGTCGAACATGCTTCAACGAAAAAGTGGATAACCAAATTGTTGACAATATTGTCGTCCCGGCATAGCCCTGCTTTTTGTGACAAACTTCGAAAACATGCTGCCAAGAAAAGGGCCCAGCGGTGTCGAGATCGCCGACTGGATTCGCGGGATGATCCGCAGCGGCCGATTCGTCCCCGGCCAGCGATTGGTGGAAGTCGATATCATCCGGCAAACCGGAGGCAGCCGGTTCAAGGTCCGCGAGGCCCTGCAGCGGCTGGAGGCCGAAGGGCTGGTCGAGATCGAGGAATTCCGCGGCGCGTCGGTGCGCAATCCCAGCATGACGGAAGTGCGCCAGCTCTACCGTGCTCGCGGTGCGCTGGAGGGAATTTGCGCCGCGGATTTCACGCGCAACGCAACCGCCGAAGAAAAGGCGCAACTGGTTGAGATCGCTGCCGCAATGGAGGCCTGTGTCGAGGAAGGCGCGCCCGAAAAGTTCGGCGGGCTCAACACCAAGTGGCACTCGCTGATCATGGAGGGCGCAGGCGATCTCGTGATCAAGGGGGTCGTCAGGCGGTTGAATACGCCAATCCATCACCTGGTTTTCGAGACCTTCTATCGCGGCGAGCGCCTGCGCGCCGCGGCGGCGGATCACCGGGTCATCATTGCCGCGATCATGAAAGGCGATGCCGGTGCCGCCGAGGCGGCAATGCGGGAGCACGTTGAAAACGGGCTCAATTTCCTCACCAAGCTCGACAGCGAAATCCATTTCGAGGACCCGATCGTCCAGCATTGAGCGGGAATACGATCGCCGCAAAACAGGGGTCTAAAGCGTCCGAGAGCGCACCAGGTGTCCCACCGCGTACACCGCCAGCGCCGCCAGCGCGGCGGGGATCGCGAACAGCGACATGATGGTCGTCTCGGCGATCCCCAGGACCAGGCCATACCCGATTATCACCGGCGCCACGATCGTCCCGAGACGGCTCACGCTCTTGGTCAGGCCAATACCGAATGCCCGAAGATCGTCCGGATAATAGGTCGTCAGCACGTAGTTGATGCCGCCATAGGCCCCCAGGAAGAAGAAGCCGCCGGTGGCCAACATCAACATCAACAACCAGCCGGGCGCCGTGGCGAGGGACTGCCCGACCAGGAACAGCGTGACCGTCGCGATGATCAGGAATGCGCCGAGCACAAGGGTACCGCCGAAGCGATCGATGAGCACGCCCACACCGAGCGCCGCGATAATCCCGCCAAGCGAGAAAATGGTCACCGAGAGCGCAGCGAATGACTGGTCGCGTCCGACCTCCACCAATAATGTCGGAAGCCATGAACTAAGGCAGTACTGAACCGTCAGCATCGAGATGAACATCAGCCAGAGTAACAAGGTGCCGCCGAGCAGGCCGGGGGTAACCACGTCCAGTGTCCGCGAACCGGTCACGGCCGTTTCGGCCGGACCCGGGCGGCGACCCGGTTCGCGCAGCCAGACGATTGCGGCCATCGCGGTGACTGCGGAGGTTGCCCCGACAAGACCGATGGCAAGGCGCCAACCGCCATTGTCGAGGAAGGCCGAGGCAAGAATGCCGGATACGGTTGCTCCCGATCCGTAGCCGGTAAAGAGAACCATCAGAGCGAGGCCGAGGCGGGCCTTCGGCGCGATCCTGGTGACGATTGCGAGGCAGCTCGGCAAACATCCGCCAAGAAAGATTCCGTCGACCAGCCGGAATGCGAACAGCGACCATGCGTCCCAAGCGATTGCAGTGGCAAATTGCGCCAGGCTGAACCCGAACACCGCCAGGATGATCGCAAATCGATGGTCTCGCCGCCGGGCAATCACCGGGAATGCCAGGAGACCGATAGTCTGGCCGATCAGGTTCGCCGAAAAGATCTGCCCGAGTGCCGCAGGGCCCAGTCCCAGCTCTGCCGAGACCTCGGGCGCCATGGGGCCGAGTACCGTGTGGATCAGGCCGTCGAGAAAGTAGATCGCGGTGCAAACGCCGATCGCTGCCAAGGCTTGCGCAGAGAATCGGTCCGGACTCTCCGCATCTTCTGCCAGCGATAATGGCATTTCAGATGCCGAAACGCTCGCGCGCCTCTGCCACCGTTGCGGGCTCCATTCCGAACAGCGCGCCGATCTCGGCGGCCTTTGCCACCATCTCGTGATTATGCCTCGCTACCGAACCGTCGGGCAGGTGAATTCCGTCTTCGAACCCGACGCGCACGAGATCGCACTGCATCGATAGGCCGAGCGTTACCATCTTGAACATGTCGCGCCCGGTCGAGGTCATGCCCCAGATCGCCTGCGGGAAATATCTCAGCCCTTCCTCGACATTGAACAGCAGGTTGCGCGTGATCGCTGGTACCGCGCCGAATCCGCCGCCGTGAAGCAGCCAGATGTTCTTGCGGTGCCTGTCGAACAGGCCTTCTTCGGCATAGCGCATGAGGCGATGGATCACGCTGGCTTCGACGATCTCGAATTCCAGCGCGGATCCCCGGGCATAAACCTCCTTGATGGTCGACCGCAGGAACTCGGGCGAATTCACATAGGGCGTTTCCTTGTGATAGCCGCCCTCCGGATGATAGAAATCCGCCGAGCCACCAGCGACACCGAACACGTCGGGTCGGGGTTCGATGTTGAGTAGCCCGAGCCTCTCCTCGTCGCTCGGCCAGATGAAGCCTCCGGTCTTCGGATCGCGCCGCACGCCAATCCCGTTGGTCGTCTGGACAAGGACCGGGCAACGCTCGCGAATTTCCCTGATGATTTCCGAATAGATCGCGGGATCGCCGGAGTTCTTGCCTTCGCGGTCACGGGCATGGACGTGCACCAGCGCGGCGCCCGCTTCGTAACAGCGGGCAGCGGCCTCTCCGAGCTCCGCAGGCTGCTTGGGAACCATTGCGCCATCGCGATCCTGCTGCATCCCTCCGTTCAGCGCCACCGTGATGATGAACTTGTTGCCGGCGAACATCCGTTTCTCCCCTTGTTTCCGGAACGATAGGGCGCTGCCGGACGATCGGCAACTCGTCTCGTCGGCGAAGACCGCTTGCGTCAAATGCGCTGGCATTTTGCCATCGCCTGAACGACAAGCGGTGCATGACGGACGGGGCCGAGAGCGACAGGACATCACTGGAGGGCAAGGTCTGGGCAAAGCTCGCCCTGTGGCTGATCCTGCCGATCGCCCTGCTGACTTTCGTCAATTCGATCGACCGCGTGAACGTGAGCTATGCCGGGGCCGCGATGTCGGCCGATCTTGGCCTGACGCAGAGCCAGTTCGGCCAGGGCGTGAGCATGTTCTTCGTCGCCTACCTGGTGTTCCAGTACCCCCATGTCCGGCTGCTCAGGGCGTGGGGCATCAAGCTCTGGCTGCTCGCCTCGATGCTGGTGTGGGCGGCGTCGGGCTTGTGGATGGCGCATGTCACCAGTGCGGGCGAGTTCTATGCCGCACGGTTCCTGTTGGGCATGGGGGAGGCGGGCTTTGCTCCGGGCATGACCTGGCTGATCTCGCAATGGGCGCCACCATCGCTGCGCGCACGAGCGATGGCGGGTGCGCTGGTCGCGGTGCCGCTGTCGATGGTCCTCGGCGGGCCGCTATGCGGCTGGCTGCTGGGCCTAGCCAACCCGCTCGACCTTGCCGCGTGGCGCTACATGTTCCTCGTCATCGCCATTCCCAATGCGGTGCTGGCGTTCGCCGCGGCGGCCTATTTCGTCGATCGCCCGGCCAAGGCAGGCTGGCTGTCGGATCCGGAGCGCGCCTGGCTGAAGCACGAATTCCGCGCGCAGGAGGAAACGCCGCTGCCGCCGCCGGGATTTGCCGAAATCGCCCGCGACCCGTGGCTGTGGCGCTGCTGCGCGACCTGGCTGCTGGTGATGACCGGCTCCTACGCGCTCGCCTTCTGGCTCCCGCAACTGGTCCGCCAGCTCGATATCGGCGGCAGCGAATTCATGATCGGCACGCTCAGCGCCTTGCCCATGCTTGGGCTGGCGATCGGGCTGCTCGTCAACGGGCGCCGTTCGGATCGACGCGGCGAGCGGCTGCTCCATGTCGGAATTCCGAGCGCGGCGGCAGGGCTCGCGATGCTGCTCGCCGCCTTCCTTGCGCCCGGCTGGCCGGTGCTCGCGCTGCTCACCCTGACCGGCCTGGGCCTCGGCGCCGCGCAAGGCGTGTTCTGGGCCGTGCCGAGTTCGGTTCGGATCGGCGGCGACAAAGTTCCGGTGGGCGCGATCGCCCTGATCAGCATGTTCGGCACGGCGGGCGGGATCATCGGGCCGTGGCTGACCGGCGTGCTGGTCGAAAGCAGCGGCAGCTTCTCGCTGGCAATCGCGGTTCTCGCGTCGCTGCTGATAATCGCCCTTCCCGTGATCGCCCTTTCCCCGCCGCGCACAGCCTCGAATCTTTCCGTTTAGGATTGAGGCTTTTTGCCGATCCTCCCCTGCAAGGGGAGGGGGACCGCCGCCAAAGGCGGTGGTGGTGGGGTGTCCCCGCCGGCGGTTACAACCCTCCGTCAGCGGCTGCGCCGCTGCCACCTCCCCTTGCAGGGGAGGATCGAAGAGGTTCGATCAAACTCGGAATGTATCTAGCCTGCGATCAGCTGGGCGGCCTTTTCGGCGATCATCACCGTCGGCGCATGGGTATTGCCGCGGATGACATCGGGCATGACCGAGGCATCGGCGACCCTGAGCCGCTCCACCCCCTTCACGCGTAGCGCGCTGTCGACCACGCTGCCCATCGCGCAGGTGCTGGTGGGATGGCCCGCGCTGATCAGCGAGGCGCGCAGCCAGGCGTCGATTGCCGCATCGTCCTGTGACTCGGGTCCGGGAGCCAGCTCGAACTCCGCCAGATTGGCGGCAGGTTCGGTTGCGAAGAACTTGCGAATGAAGCGGAAGCCTTTTCTCAGACGTTCGCGGTCGCCCTCGGCGCTCATGAAATTGAACTGTACGATGGGCAGGGTCTGCGGATCGGGCGAAGCGAGCGTCACCTCGCCCCGGCTTTCGGGGTCGAGCAGGATCGCGCCGCAGGAAAACATCGGCGTCGGCGGCTTGCGCCAGAGCGGGAACCACGGCCGTGCGTCATAGCCCGAATGGACGATCTGGAACTGCATGTCGGGCCGCTCCTGCTCTTCGCCGGTGCGAATGAAGCCCTGGATCGACATCGGGCTCTGGCTGAGCGGACCGGTGCCGGTGAGCCGCCAGCGGAGGAAATTGACCGCCAGCCGATCGAGCCTGATCTCGCGGTTGAAGCCGATCGGGACCGACGCCTTGTAAAGCGCCATGGCGATCGGATGGTCCTGCAGATTCTGCCCGACGCCGGGAAGGTCGGCGACCAGGTCGATCCCGTGCGCCGCCAATGCCGCGCCAGGGCCAATTCCCGAGAGCATCAGCAAATGCGGACTGTTGAGCGCGCCCGCGCACAGGATCACCTCGCCGCGGCAGCGCAGGATTGTCGATCTCGCGCCCGCCGCCAGTTCGACCCCGACCGCCCTGCCATCCTCGATCAGCACCTTTCGCACCAGACTATTGCCGATGACTTCGAGATTTGGCCGTGCCTTTACAGGGTCGATGAAGGCCCGCACCGTGCTCGCGCGGCGGCCGTTCCTGATCGTGCAATCGGGCATTCCGAAGCCGTCGGGCTGGGCAATCGTGAAATCGGGGCATTCGGGGAAACCAAGCCGGCGCGCGGTCTCCATGAATGCCGGAAACAACTCCGGATCGGGCCGCATCGGCGAGATTGCCATCTCGCCATCGCCGCCATGGATTTCACTCGCCCCGCGCCAATTATTCTCCGAGCGGCGGAACAGCGGCAGGACATCGGCATAGGACCAGCCTTCGTGCCCGGCCGCCGCCCACGCGTCGTAATCCGCCGCGGCACCCCTGATATACATCGTCCCGTTGATCGATGACGATCCGCCCAGCACCCTGCCGCGCGGGATCGGCTGGCTGCGGCCATCGAGATTGGGGTCGGGCGCGCTCAGGTAATTCCAGCCAAAGCGCGGATCCGCCGCCGCCTGCATCCAGGTGAGCGGCATGTCGATCAACGGATGGCGGCACTCGCCCCCGGCTTCGACCAGCGCCACCCGCAGGTTCGGATCGGCACTCAGCCGGTTGGCCAGCACGCACCCTGCACTGCCCGCGCCGACGACGATATGGTCGAACTCTTCCACTTGCCGATCCGCTCCGTTACTGGTTGGCCTGCGTAGCGCATTTGCCGGGCGGGGAAAGAGGGAAGCAACGACTTGAACAAGCCTGGGTTAGAACTGGCGTTCCACGTCCGGCTCGATTTCGAGCCCGGGCCGCGCACCCGGTTCATGCCTGCGGGCAAGGCCTTTACCCGCGGATTTGTTGGCCTTGCGGGCGGCGACATCACCGGCCCGCGCCTGTCGGGCAAGGTCGTGCCGCATTCTGGCGGCGACTGGCCGTGGATGTGGGACAGCGGCCTGATCGAGTTCGAAGCCCATTATATGATGGCAGCCGACGACGGCACGCCGATCTATATCCACAATCGCGGATTGGCCTATTCGTCGCCAGCGGCGCTTGCCCGGATCGAGGCCGGCGAGACGCCCGAGCCCGGCGACAGCTATTGCAGGATCACCCCGCGCTTCGAGGCGCCGGCCGGGCCGCACGAATGGCTCAACCACACCATCTTCGTCGGGGTGGCCGAACGGCGCGGCGATTCGACCTTCTTCGATTACTACGCGGTGACCTGATCGTGGCCGATGCGCTGTCTGCAAACGACGAGGTCGCCATCCGCAATATCGTTTCGCGCTATTGCTGGGCGCTCGACACCGGCGACGTCGAAGGCTTTGTCAGCTGCTTCGCCAGCGACGGATTGCTCGAATGGGATGCGTTCGAGGTGCCGCTGGTTTGGCAGGGTTCGGACGCATTGCGACATTTCGCAACCTATTTGCGCGACCAGCCGAGCACCGCCGGGCGGCAGCACCATGTCACCAATGTCATGCTCGAACCGAGCAAGGCCGGCGCGCGCGGCAAGGCTTATGTCGCGGTCGCATTGCGCCAGGGCGACGGGCCGCATCTGCTCAATGTCATGGGCTGGTACGAGGACGAATTCCGCCGCGAGGAGGGCGAATGGAAGATCGCCAGCCGGATAATCCGCGACTGGTCGGGGCCGGTTGTCGGGAATATCTCCGGCCAGACGGGAGAGCGGGTTGCGCGTCCCTTGCCGCCGCCCCTGGCGGGGCTGGTTTACCGCGCCTCAGAAGATTGAGTTGGTTGCGCCGCCATCGATCACCAGGCTCTGGCCGGTGATGTAATTGGCCTGCTGGCTGCAGAACATCGCCACGAAATCGCCGACATCGTCGCAATCGCCGAACCGATCGGCGGCGATCCGCCATTCGCGCGAGAATTCGGCGACTTCCTGTTCGTAGGTCGTTCCCTTGGCCGCAGCGCGCTCGTTGAATTGCTGCTCGACGAAGGCGCTGTGATGCATGCCCGGCAGGAGGTTGTTGATCGTGACATTGTGCTTCGCCACCAGCTTCGAGACCGCGACGGTGTAATTGGCGAGCGCGGCGCGCGTGCTGCCGGACAGGACCCTTATCTCGCCGGGATATTTCGCGGCCACCGTCGCGATATTGACGATCCGGCCCCATTTGCGTTCGACCATCCCGTCGAGCACTGCTTTCATGAAGGCGACCGGTGAAAGCAGCGAAATATCGATCGCCTCGCGCCATTGGTCTTCCGTGATTTCCCGGTAGTCGGGTGTCATCGCGGGCGGCGAACAAGTCCCCACCAGGATGTCCGGATCGGGACAGGCGGAAAGGATCGCTTCCCGCCCTGCGGCCGTCGAATGGTCGGCGCAGATCGGAACGACCCTGGCCCCGGTCTCTTCGGCAATCGCGCGGCAGGCCGCCACCAGCCGCTCTTCCCCGCGGGCCGAGACATAGACCTCGACCCCGGCCTGCGCGAGCGAGCGCGCCGCGCTGCGCCCCATCCCCGCGCTCCCGCCGTTGACGATCGCCTTGCGTCCACTGATTCCCAAGTCCATCCGGGGTCCTTAGATCAATTTGGGGAAGGTCTCCATTGTCCGGAAAAACTTCATCGCGTTGCAGATGACGGCGATCGAACCAAAGAGACCCGGCAGGCTGCTTCAGACCGGCAAGGCCGTGGTGAACTTGATCGTTTCGAGTACGAAATGCGATGACGCCGCGGCGACCGAGGGATGCTGCAAAACCTTGGTGGTCAGGAAGGCATTGTAATCCGCCACATCGGTAGCGACGATCCGCAACAGATAATCCCAATCCCCCGAAGTCGAATAGCATTCGATGATTTCATGCTGCCGCCTGGTGAATTCCTCGAAGGCAGCGGCGGATTTGTCCGGCTGGTTTGCGATCCTGACATTGCACAGGACGTTTACTCCGTAGCCAAGCTTGGCCGGATCGGCGAGCCGGACAACCGCCGTCAGGATGCCCGCATCTTCCATCGCCTTGACCCTGCGCCAGCAGGACGCGCTAGACGCACCCACCTGGTCCGCCAGCATGGCGTGGCTGATGGTTGCATCGCGCTGGATCAGCGTAAGGATTTTCTTGTCGACTTCGTCAATTTGATATGTATGTTTCATGGAATCCGTATATCAGGAAATCTGAATTCAAACAGGCCGTAAAAACCAGTCAAATTTGAAACCACTTTGCGGCAGAAGACTGTTATACGCGATAACTGTCTCAAGCGAAGATCGATAGCGATGGATATGACCGAACTTAACCTTGCCGAGCTCGACAGAGCCCAAGCAGAGATTTCTGCAACCGCCAAGGCGATGGACTCCGTCCTGCCCCTGCACCAACACCTGCTGTTCCGGTTCTGCACCCTGTCTTCGCGGCTGCGCGCGATCGCACTCCGTGACGTCTTGAGCGATCATGACATAGACATGCGCGACTGGCTGGTACTTGCCGCCCTGGTCGAGCTGGGCCCTGGAACGCAGCGCAAGATCGTCAAATACACCAGGCTCGACAAGGTCGCCGTGAGCAGAGCGACCTCCCGCCTGAAGGAACGGGACATGATCACCGCTTCGCCCAATTTTCAGGACGGCCGGTCACACGTGCTGGAGCTGACCAGCGCAGGCCTCGAGCTGTTTGCGTGCTGCACCCAGCCACTTGCCGAGATGGAGGCCAGGATCCTGCACAACCTTGATGCGGGTGAATATGGCAGCTTCAGCTTCCTGCTCTCCCAGGTTGAGCAGGCTGTCGACGAAATCGAGTGCCCCGGGAAGGCTTTCAGAGCGACGGAATGAACAACCGACCGGGGTTCTTCCCGAACCGAGACACTCGCAACAAGCCGAACGATCGCTAGAGCAAGCCATTGCAACCGCCGTCCTACTTGCCTAGATGGCGACGCTCGCATGATCACCACCCACAAAATCTGAGACAGGACGCGGAGAGGCCGAAGGTGCAAGGGGATCACGTCCTGATTGCGGGCGGCGGCATAGGTGGGCTCGCCCTGGCGCTGACGCTCGAGCAGATCGGCGTGCCCTGCACCATATTCGAGAGTGTACGCGAACTCAGACCGCTCGGTGTGGGAATAAACCTGCAGCCCAATGCGGTGCGTGAACTCGAAGACCTGGGAATTGGCGAAAGCGAGCTCGACCAGGTCGGAATCCCCGCGCGCGAATGGGCGCTGGTCGGACTCAACGGCAAGGACATCCATTCCGAACCGCGCGGCAAGCTCGCGGGCTACAACTGGCATCAATATGCGGTCCATCGCGGCAAGTTCCATCTGATGCTCTACCGCAAGGTTATCGAGCGGCTTGGCCCGGACGCGGTCAAGCTCGGCCATGAGGTAACCGGCTATCGCGTACAGGCTGACGGAACCGCGACCGCGCTGGTGCGGATGCCGGATGACAGCCAATGCGAGTTCAATGGAACTCTCCTGTTCGGGGCAGACGGGATTCATTCGACCGTCAGGGCCCAGATGCATCCCGCGCAACCGCCGATCCACTGGGGCGGGACAATCATGTGGCGCGGTACGGCACGCGGAGTCCCGATCCGCACCGGCTCGTCGTTCATCGGTCTCGGCACGAGCCGCCACCGCGTGGTGTTCTATCCGATCTCGCATCCTGACGGTCAGGGACTGGCAGACATCAACTGGATCGCCGAGAAGACCTACGATACCGACCACGACTGGACCAAGTCGGGATGGTTCCGGCGCGCCGAACTGGCGGATTTCGCCCATGAGTTCGAAGACTTTGTCTATGATTGGCTCGATCTGCCCGAACTGCTGGCAAGATCCGAGATCGCCTTCGAGAATCCGATGATCGATCGCGATCCGGTGCCGAGCTGGGTCGATGGCCCGGTCGCGCTGATGGGAGACGCAGCGCATCCGATGTATCCGACCGGCTCAAACGGCGCTTCGCAAGCGATCATCGATGCGCGCGTGATCGGCCGGATCATGCTCGCACACGGAGCCAGCCAGGCGAGCTTGAAGGCCTATGACGACGAGCTGTGTGGACCGATCGGCCAGATCGCCTTGCGCAATCGCGGGGCCGGGCCGTTCGGGCTGCTGAATATGGTCGAAGATCGCTGTGGCGGCGAATTCGAAAACATCGACGACGTGATTCCGGCTGACGAACGCGCCAAATTCATGCTCGCCTACCAACAGGCAGCAGGCTTCGCGAAGGACCAGCTCAATGCCGCTCCACCCACCATTCCCCAGGGCGCGAAAGTAGCCAAGATCGACGCATGACACCGCAGCTGGAGCACGCCTGCGATCTGGTGGTCGAGCTATCTCCTCCGCGTGAGATGGGCGAATGCGGCCCGGGAACCAGGCGGATAATCCCGATCGTCGGCGGAACCGTGAGCGGGCCGCTCTTGCAGGGCCGGATCCTCGACATTGGAGCGGACTGGCAGACTGTCCTGAAAAATGGAGTAGCCGAGCTCGATGCACGCTATGCGATGGAGACCGGCGACGGCGCGATCATAGAAGTGGTCAGCCGCGGCATTCGCGATGCCTCTCCCGAAGTTGCGGCGCGCATTTCCGCGGGCGAGGCAGTGCCGCCATCCGAATACTACATGCGCACGGCGATCCGCCTCGAAAGCGGGCATTCCGCCTATGAATGGGTCAATCGTTCGCTCTTCGTCGCAGCCGGAGGAAAAGTGGGCTCGACAGTCACGCTGGCGGTCTATCGCGTAGGCTGAAATCACGCTTCCGCGGTTTACGCATCTGTGAAGCTCGGCACTCCGACTCCGCACCATGCGTCCGTCCACCGCCCC
Source organism: Candidatus Andeanibacterium sp. (assembly GCF_057143545.1). NCBI lineage: Bacteria > Pseudomonadati > Pseudomonadota > Alphaproteobacteria > Sphingomonadales > Sphingomonadaceae > Candidatus Andeanibacterium > Candidatus Andeanibacterium sp. Next base: position 37,650 of record NZ_DBNHSF010000180.1, on the reverse strand, counting down.
ACCCCATTCAGGCCAGGTGGTGGGCCACCGGTGACGGCGTAAGGGCCGACTCAACAGCCAATAGCGCCCGGCTCTCTGCCGCTAATGCAGTCCGTCCGGTTCCTGGCGCGTTTCCCAAGGCGAAACGGTATAATAAGGTGCCTGATAAAAGGTCGCCAAGACCGATGAAATGCATCCGTCATTGACCTTGAAGGCTTCCAGCAGGCCCCAGCTCTGCGGCTCTTGGAAGATCGACTTGGCTTCGGTTCCATCGGTCAGCTTATAGGTATCGAGTACCCCCTTGTGGTCGATGAATCCGCGGGCCAGCGCGATCTGGCGTTCCTCGTCGATGAGCAGGACTTCGCGGCGAACGCGGTTGTTGAAGTAATAGCGTCCGGACTCGAAACCGCCCTTGATGTCGGTGAACAGCAGGCCGTTCTCGCGCCGGATAGCCTCGGGCTTGAAACAGGTGCCGCGGATTTCCCCGTCATTGAGTTGGAGCGTATCGAAATAGCCATTGGCGTGGGCCGCCAATTGCTCGCGGGTTGCCCGCTGGTCTGCCGGCACCACCTGGTCGAGCAACGGATCGAGCTCGTATTGATCGAGCGGAGCGATCGGCGTCGGCGGGCTGGAGAGGTTGCGGCGGGTCGAAATGATGTGCTCGACCTCGGTGATCTTGCCGCCTTCGACTTTGAGCCGCGCGCCGAGATAGCCTTCGATCTCGCGCTGGCGGATCGGGGTGAAGATCGCAACCGCGCCCCAGCGGGGATCCGACATGATCAGCGCAGGGCCAACATCCTCCGTGACTGTGTCCCACGTCCCGTCGGGAAACGGCATCTCGACATTGTTTTCGCTATAGCGAACATTCTCGGCAAAGGGCGCCTGGGCCGGATCATGGGCAAGGTAGGCGGCACGATATTGCGCGGCAATTCCTTCCAGGCATGCCTTGTCGCATTCGGCGGAAAGGTTGACATCGGCAGTGTCCTGCGGGCCACTCTCGGCCGAACAGGCGGCCAGGGCCATAGCCGACGCCATGAGGCCGGCCGCGATGAACTTGCGCATGATCCTCTCCTCTCCGTGAGCCTGGGCCCGGCTCAAGTAACCTCGAAATACCTGATCGTCGTGCTGCGGCCGTCCGCCGCCAATTTCCCGGTGCCAATGAAGAACAGGCCGGCGACCCAATCGAGATCGCCGCGGACATCGGCATCGACCCAGCTCGTCACGCGATAATAGCCATCGGGGCGGGCATAGCCCATGTTGTAGAGATAGAACCACTGCCCGTCTTCACCGCGCAGGACCACGTGGGTACTGACTTCGGTAACGCCGTCGGGGCGCAGCAGCGAATATTCGCCCGCGCCATGGGGATAGACTGTGCCCTTGAGGCGGCCCCCGATATCGCCGCCGGTGATCTTGCGGAACAGCCGTGTTCCCGACGGCCCGGCAACGGGCTCGGCCACTTCGTGTTCGATCGTGACGGCAAAGGCAGGTTCAAAGCCGACATCGGCGATGTATTCCTCGCCATGGTCTATCGCTTCGGAGAATTCGCGCTCCAGCATCACAGCACCTCGTAATAGGTGAAGACCGTGCGGTCGGGATCGGTCCGGCGGAGGCCGTGGCCAATGAACAGGGTTGAATTCATCCACGCATGGGCGCTGTCCGAGGGCGCCTCGAAGAATGGCGATGTCCGCATCCGCAGCGGCACGTCGCTGTCCGGCGGAGCGATGAAATCCTGGCTGAAGCTGCCATCGGGATTGGTCGGCGCTTCCGACCGCTCGACACTGGCAGGCGCGCCGACGCGCTTCATGTAACCGCGATTGTTGATGTAGATCGGTGTGCCATCGTCGGCGCGGAACATGTAGTGCGCGTCGAGCGGACCGCCGCCGCCGCCAAAATCCGCCCCACCATAGGGAACGACGATACCGGTAAGCCGCGGACCCCAGATCTCGCCGCCGATCGCCGGCACGAATGCGCGGCGATAGGGCGCATCGATCATGATCCGCTCCTTGAAGAAGACGCTGACGGAAAAGGCGTAGCGCGTCTGCAGCCCGCCAAAGTCGCGCACTGGCGGCAATTTGCCCGGATCGGGTATCGGGTGTGCACCGGCAGAAGCACTGCGCGCGGCAAGCACGGCTCCCCCGGTTGCGGCAAATGCCCGGATGGCTTCCCTTCGATCGATCATGGGCAATTCCCCTTTGTTCAGACCAGGCCGAGCTCTTCGGCATCGCACCAGGTGCCATGGACCTGTGTTCCCGCACGGAAAGGCAGGTAGACGCGCGCGATATCGCCTTCGGAAAGGCGCTGCGCATCGGCGATGATCAGTTCGGTGCGCATCTCGGCGAAGTTGGACGCGGTACCGATCAGGTAGCCGTCGCCCTCCTCGGTGCTGCCGCGGCGCGGTACGAAGCTGCATTCCTGAAGGCTGTGCGTGTCGCCGACGAAGTACCGATCGATCTCACCGGTATGGAAATCGAACCGGCCATATGTGTTGGAAACGCGGCCGCCGGCATTGCCTGCGCGCGCCTCGTCGAACGGACGGGTGGGATCTGCGAAGCTCGTAAATCCATAGCGGGTCGGCAGGGTCATGTAGCGCGGATCGGGCTTGCACAAATCGCCGATCCGGGTCGGGAAAACGATTTCTTCCTCCCAGCCCTCGCTCGCGCTGTCGAGGTCAAAGGTCAGCTTGCGGAAATAGGAAACCGCCTTGGTCGGATCCCAAGGCGAGCCATCGACATTGGGGAAGAAGGGAAAGAAGTTGCCGTCGTAGAATGGCGCATAGAGCACCACCTTGTTGCCTTCGCTATAGGCGTTGAGCGTGTGCATCATGCAGCGTTCGGGACCCTTGAACCAGCGCAGGTCGGATCCGTCGCCGTCGCGGCGCATGATTCCGATCATGCTGGGGAGCTGCTTGTCCCAGCCCCAGTGGATCCTGCCTGCCTGCAGGCGCTCCATGCTGGTGATGTAGCAGGCAAACGGCAGGATGATGTGGTCCTGGGTCACCGCGCAGTCGTGTATCAGCGAGACATAGGGCTGCTTGACCCGGATCTCGCGAGTGACCTTGCCGGTCCTGTCGATGAAATAGACGAATATGTCGTCGCTCGCGAGTCCGGTTGCTTCGTACCCGTAGGTGATCATCTCGCCGGTTACCGGATCGATCTTCGGATGGGCCGTGAAGGTTTCGCTCTTGAAATCGCCGCCGTAGTCGTACAGCCCGATGGTCTCCAGGGTCACCGGGTCTATCTCGATCGGGTGCGCATCTTCCTTGAGCGAGAAGAGCTTGCCGCCGTGGATCAGTGGCGAGGTGTTGGAGACCGTCCCGTTCACGCCCTTGACCGCCGCGTCATTGGTGAAGGGGTTGCGATAGTAGCCGAATTGCTGGCGCCCCGCCTCGAGATTAGTGGCAAAGCGCGGCGTGTTGACGAACCGGCCCTTGTAGGAAACGCGCCCGTCCTTGATCCTGAAACTGCTGATATAGCCGTCGCCATGCAGGATCGCGTCGTCCGGGAACTTTGGTGGATAGAACCATTCTCCACCTACCCGCACGAACGCCCCGTCCATGTCCGACGGTATCGTCCCTTCGACCTCGCAATCCTGGACTTCGGCCTCGAAGCGCAAGGGCGCGAAGAAACCGCGGGCTTCGGGACTGGAGAAGATATCTACCATGGTGATTCTCCGTCGTGTGCGCGCTTGCCGGCGGCTAGGCAAACGGGTTCAGGCTGCGCCATTCCTGCTCGCTGAGGCGTCCGATAGCCGCGGCGCCGCGATGGGCTTCGGGCGGTATATAGATTGGAAGGCGGCCCGATGGATCGATCATCGGGCGGTCTGCAAAAAAGGTCAGCCTTGGTGGCGTGCCGCCGAGTGTCGAGATGCCAGCCTTCGCGCTGGGGGCGCGGGCAAACAGCAATATCGCCCCTGCACCTCCAAGCAACGTTCGCCGATCGCATTTCACTATCTTTGCCTTGGCCTTTCATGAGCTCGACCAGGTCAAGCCTGGCCGATCAAAAGGGACCCTTCCAGTTGGAGGTCAAGTAGGGCGAGGCGGTCCAAGCAGCGGCGGCCACGGATAGGAGGATCAGCAAGCCGATTTGAGGCTCCTGGTCGCTCCATCCGTAACCGTATTGCTCACTTCGAAACGTTTCCCGGTCCGTTTCGACCTAGAAGTTCTTCTTGACGGTGACTGCCCATTCGCGCGGACGGGCTGGGGTCACGATCCGGCCACCATTGTTGGCGCGCTGGTCGAACACAGAGTTGAAATAATACTCGTCGGTCAGGTTGGTCACTTCGAGCGAGATCGACAGGTCTTCATCCATGTTGCGCCAGGTCAGTCGGGCATTGGCCGTCGTGAAGCTCGGCAGGATCTGGACCATTCGGTTTGCGCCGGTGCCCTGGAAACCGGCGAAGGTTTCATCCTGGTAGTAGACGTCGAAACGCGGCGTGATCGAACCTGACCCGCCTAGATCGATCTGGTACTGGGCGCCGAACGAAGCCTTCCACGGCGGCATGCCAGTGCCAGGATCGTCCAGCGTGGCGCCACCGGCCGGGTTGACGACGGTGTACTGGAAATCGAGATGGCTGAGCGACGCGTCAATGGTGAACCCATCGACCGGTTCGGCAAAAAGCTCGATTTCCACGCCCTTGATATCGGCGCTTCCGAGGTTGATCCGACATGCCGAAGGAGTGGCGTAGGCCGGCGGCACGTTAGGGCAAGGGCTGGCTGTCGACTGGATGTCGGAGTACTTGTTCAGGAAGGCTGACACATTGAACCGTGCCCGCCGATCGAAGAGGTCGGTCTTCAGGCCGATTTCATATGCCGTCAGTGATTCCGGCCCGAAGGGCAGCAGCTGGAAGGCATTGAACGGACGCGGATTGGAGCCGCCGCCCTTGAATCCGGTCGCTACCGAAGCATAGACCAGCACGGCATCGCTGAAACGATAATCGAGCGCGGCGCGGTAATCGACCTTGTCACCCTTGTAGGAGGCAACGCCGCCGGTCAGCGCACGGACTGTTTCGGTGGTGTCCATGTCCCCGTCACAGTCGGCCGTGTCGGGGCCTTCATAGCCTTCGCCATAGCAAACGCCGACCGGGTCGAGGAAGCCGTTGATCGAGCCGTCCAAATTGTAGCGGAAATAGTTCTGATCCTTCGATTCCTCAGTGTAGCGGATGCCGGCATTGAGATTCAGGTCGGGGACAATTTCCCAAGCGACGTTGGCAAACGCTGCCTTGGCGTCAGCATCGACAGTGTCGGGTTGGCGGAACTGCAGCGGATAGGGCGCCACATAACGTAAATCCTGAGTCGAATCGTAGACCGAGGACTGCTCGAAATAATATCCGCCAATCGTCACGAAGATCGTGTCGGTCAGTTCGGCGTTCAGGCGCAGCTCCTGGCTGAAGCTCCAGTTCGAAAGGTTGTTGATGCCGAAGCCGGTACGGGCCGGCGAGAGATCGCCGTCGGCAAAGAACTGCGTATCGAATTCGCGGTAACCGGTGATCGAGGTCAGCGTCAGCGTATCGGTCAGGTCCAGATTGCCCTGGCCCGACACGCCCCAACCTCGATAGGTCGTACGGTTGGAACCGGAAGTCGCCTCCATGATCGTACCGCCGGCGCCAAACGGATCGCCCGGGATGACCGGTACGAACGCACCGCCATAGGCGTTTCCATCGACCTGAAAGTTACAGAACGGACCGCAGATAAAGCGGTCGTCGAACGGCAGGCCGGCTGGAGTCAGGATATTGGGGTTGGTCTTCTTCAGAGTGGCATCCAGCACCTGACCGGCAACAGTATTATCCTGATTGGTATAGTCACCGATTACCGTGAAATCGAAGCGGTCGCTGGGCTCCCAGCGCAGGATCCCGCGAGCCGCCTGGTAGTTTGTTCCGCCCAGTCTATCCACCAGGCAATCGTCCGTGGTGACGACCCGCGGTTCGCCGCCGACCGGGTTGATCTGTTCCGGAACGCCGTTGGCATTGATGAAGGTGTCTCCGCCGCCGGCCGGATAGACGCAGCCGAAGTCGAGCTGGTCGACGTAGCCGTCCTGGTTTTTCGACACACCCGAGATACGTGCAAACAAGTTATCCGTCAGCGGGAATTCGGCTGATGCACGAATGGAAATCTTGTTTCGTGAACCGTAAGAAACTTCACCCATTCCGGAAGTTTCGCCTCTCGGCAGGCGCGAGAACATCTTGACGGCACCGCCGATCGAGTTGCGCCCCGACAGCGTGCCCTGCGGACCGCGCAGGATCTCGATCCGGTCCAGGTCGAGGGTGTCGAAGATCGCGCCGGTCAACGACGGATAATAGACATCGTCGATATAGATGCCCACGCCCGGCTCGTAAGCCGGGTTGAAATCGTTCTGGCCGATACCGCGAATCGAGGCAGTGACCGAAGGGCCGAATGCTGCCGTCTGCGGGCGAATCTGAACGTTCGGAGCGCTGTCCGCAACCGTCGCCAAGTCGGTTTGACTTTTTACTTCTAGCGTTGCCGCATCAACCGCGGTTATTGCGAGTGGGGTATCCTGCAGGCGCTGCTCGCGGAACTGCGCCGTAACGATAATTTCGCCATCCCGCACACCGCCATCTTCGTCCTGTGCCAAGGCAGGCATGGCGGCTACCAAGGCCAGCAAAGGCAGGCCATAGATGGACTTCCGCAAAACGGACTTGCTCATTGATCTCTCCCATTGGGCATCCACTGTTCTCGAATCCGATAACGCGCGTCAGACTCATCTTTGAGTTCCCGCGCCGCACGTTCACCGGTCGGTTCATGCGACATTCGGGGTTTGGGGTTGCAAAGCAATATATCGGATGGGTATTAGACCCATAACCAATATGTAATGGGTTGGGCATGCCAACTGCGCGTCAACTTGAGATATTCCTGGCTGCGGCCCAGTCCAGCAGCTTCTGCAAGGCTGCCGAAACACTCGGAATCAGCCAGCCGGGAATCAGCAAGCAGATGCATTCGCTTGAGCAGCAAGTTGGTGGCAGACTCTTCGTTCGTCATCGCGGGACAAGCGCCAAGTTGACGGGATTGGGTGAGGAGCTCTTCGTCCGGGCGCAGGAGCTGCTTGAGCTTCAGCGACAAATGCGCACTCCGCAAGGCAAGTCGGTCGCAGTCGAACGGCCGGTCGTGCTTGTGCGGCCATTCCTGCTCGACAGGATCAAACACCAACTGACTCACCTGTTTCCTGCCGATTCACCCATCCTGCCGAAGTTCAAGGTTTTCGACGAGGCGCGGCTCGCATTTGTCTATCTCAAATCCAACCCCGACGCCTTCCATCTCCTCCACACGAGTTCAATTCCAAATCGGCCCGAGTTCGATTGTTCGGTCCTGCGTATCGAAACCTGCGGATTATATGTCTCTCCGGATCTGATGGAGACGATTGGAGGCGATGCGGCGCGCATTGGAGAATTGCACTGGATATTGCCGATGGAAGCCGAAGCCTTGACCCATTGGACCAGCCAATGCCTGATGTCGCTCGGCATCCCGAAGGAACGCATGATTCCGGGCACGCAGTTCATGGAAATTTCCCTGCAGCAAACTCTTGAAGGTCAGGGCGGTGCAATTTTCATGGACCGGCATGTGGCAACCTACGTCGAGCAGGGAAGCCTGCTCCGCCTGCCGCAAGCTGTAGGGTCGCTTTACTTGGTACTCGCCTCGGGCAAATCGGCTGACATTCGCTCTCGCCAGGCCCTGACCCAGAAGTTCCTCAGCCTGGAATGATGGAGCGGACGGCACAGGCGGGATCGTGGCCAGTCTTTGCTGCAATCGGCAAGACGAATGCCAGACCCCTCAAGTCCAGATCATCGGAGTGCAGGTCAACGGCGAACGTGCCGGCGCCACAAGCGGCACCTGGACCGAAGCAAGCGCAACAGCCTGCCGCGCAGCCAATACGAATTCGAGACCTTCAAGGTTGGAGACGGGCGCATCCGGCGGATCGAAGCGATGCTCCGCAATGTGCCGGACGGCGCCAAATCTCCTTCGTGGGCGAAGATCATCCAGGCCCACCCTTCGAACAGGACACCTGACTGCTCAGGCGAAATCGGGATGCCAGCCGGCGCCGATCAGCGGGCGCGAGCGCCTTGCCCTGGGCGGCGGAGCGCACGAAGCGCACGACCAGTAGACCATCCCCCAAATCTCTCCCGGGCCTGCCGCTCCAGTTTCGCCAGGATTGGAGCGAGCTGCTCTTGATCTGCTCGGGAAGAGTGCAAGACCGAAAGCGCCAACGACGAATCCCCGCCTCGAGCAGTTCACGCGAGCTTCCATGCCTGCAATGCCGGCGGATCGTGGCGGGCAGCTTCGATCTCGATTCGCAGGCCATGCTCGTCTCCAAACGTCTCGCAAATGAAGCGGTCGGACCACAGCGTCAGTCCTTCGACCCGCCGATTTTCCGAGATGAGCGCGGGGATTCGCCCGCGCCAGGCCACGCCAAGATCCTCCCTTCGCGAGTCAATCACGGCAACCCCCCGCTCGGACCAATAGGCGGCCCGCGCCCTTGAGGGCGAGAACCGTTCATCGTAAACGAACAGCGCGGGGACACTTTCCGCGGCGGCCAGCGAAGCGGGCACCAGAACCGCGCCGCCAGCGGCGATCGAGCCCTTGATCATGCTGCGGCGATCGATCTGCATCATTGCTTCCTGTCCAGGTAACGGGCGATCAGGTCGAGTTGTTCGTCGCTCAGCTCGGCCTCGCGAATCTGCGGCATCGAGCCGATCCCCTGCCTGACGACGGCCTTCGTGAATTCGGTCGGCAGGTAACTGCGTCTTTCGAGCAAGGCTTCTCCTTCGGCTACCCGGCGCGAGAGCACTCGTGTGCCGAAGCCGCCTTCGAGATGGCATCCGCCGCAATTATCGACGAACAGGGCATTGCCGTCTGCGGCCTGCGGCTCGGCGGCAGGCCCCGCGGCGATCGCTCCGGCGGCAACAAGGCAGCCTGCAAGGGCGCGCAGCGGCGCTTTCACGTTTGCTGCTCCCGATAGGCCTTCGGCCAGATCCCCATTTTCCCGGGGGCGATGATCCCCTTGGGGTCGACCGCATCCTTCACGGCCTCGTTCCAGCGCCGCAGCGCGCCGTCATTATAGTCATAACTGCGCGCCACCTCGTCATAGAACAGCGTGTGGGTGCGATATTCGCCCCAGCCATTGCGAGCGGCCGTTTCGATGAGGCTGCTGAACAGCCGATTTGCGCGTGCCATCATCTCTTCGTCATCGCGATTGAACACGATCATGTTGATGTGGTTGAGGTAGCGCTGGCCCGCCGTGAAGCCGCCGTAATAGTCGAAGCCTGCATCCTCATACATGCCGCGTATCGTCTGGTACTGCTTCCATGCTTCGGCCCCGGAAAAGACCGAGACGGGCGAAAAGGTGAGGTGTCCACCCGGACCTCCGAGCCAATCGACCACGCCGAGCGCGCCGAGGCTTGGCGTCGGCGATCCCGAACCGCTCAACGGATCGCCCCGATGCCATTCGGAAACCTCGAATTCATAGGGAACGGCGGAAGCAAAGGCGGCCTTCACCCTCTCCGCATTGATCCGGTTGACGTCCTCGTTGCCGAACAGGCGGACGCTGAAGTTCCAGTGACCGACCCCCGACTTTATCCGCGCGGCTTCAAGCACCTCGGCAGGGATCGGCCCCTTGCCCTGGAAATATTCGCTGCGCGGCGCGCGCACTGCAAGATTGCGGATAATGTTGCCGAAGCTGGGGTTGGCCTGGACCGTTCCGTCGAGCTTGAGCGGGCGCAGCGCGTCCACGGCAGCCGGCAAGTCCTCGGTCTTCTCGAGCTGCATCGCCAGGTTCAGCGTGTGATCCGGCTCGGGCATCAGCCAGATGCCCATCTTGGTCGCGATGCCGAAATTGGACTGCATGAAGGCACCGTCCCAGGCCGGTCCGAAGCCATAGGGAAACAGCTGCCAGGTCTTGCTGCCGGCCAGCGCGCCCATCCCTGTGCGCAACAACTCGCCGGTCCCGGTGACGATCTCGAGCCCGCAAACCTTCGATGCATGCTCGCCATAGGGCGTGTAGCCCACGCCGCGCTCGAGCGCATTGCCCATCACACTGCCCCAGGTGTGCGCGGGTGCCGACATCCACAGCGGAATCCGGTTATCGACCAGGTGGTTGTAGAGATCGTCGAAACCGACCCCTGGTTCGACCACCGCATAACCGAGCTCGGCATTGACTTCGAGGATGCGGTTCATCCGGATCAGGTCGAGCATGACCACTTCGGCCAGGCGCGGCGCGGCACCGCCATAGCCGAAATTCTTGCCCCGGCTGATCGGCCATAAGGGGATGCCAAGCTCGGCCGCAACCCGAACGATGGCCTGTACTTCCTCGGTACTCGCGGGGGCAACCGCGGCGCGTGGCGCATAGCTTGCCGGGTCGCGCGGCGCCATCGCGTCCTTGTACGCGTCCTGCGCCGCTTCGCCTTCCCAGACGTAGTCCGCCCCGACGATTGCGGCAAAGCGCGCAAGCGCCTGCTCGAGCTTGGCGCGATCGATCACGATCATTGGCCGAACTGCCAGGAAGAAACCCAATTCCCGTGGATCTGGCCGGGCGCCTTGAACGGCAAGCGGACCCGAGCCACTGGACCTGCGGCAAGATCGGCGGTGTCGCCGATCACCAGTTCGGACTTCATGCGCTGATAGTCGGTCGCCATCGCCATGACCCAACCATCGGCCTCGGGCGCATCGGGACTGCGCGGAGCAAAGGCGATCTCCTGGAGCGCATGATGCGATCCGGCGAACATCGCTTCGACCTTGCCGCTGGCGAGATCGAACTTGCCAAGGCTGTTCGACGGCGTCCGGCCGCCGGCATCGCCGTCGAACGGCTTGGTCGCATCGGCAAACGACAGCAGGCCGTAACGGAAACCATGGCCCATGAAGCGGTCGTCGATGCGGCTGAGCGCGCCGGGCTTGTCCTGGAACAGCCTTTCCTCGCGCCAGCCGTCCGCGCCGGAATCCATGTCGATCACGTAGCGGCGAACCGTGGTCCTGGCCCCGGCACCGTCGAATGGACCGCCATTGATGTCGGGAAAGAAGGGGAAGGGGTTTGAATCGCTTACCGCCGCATCGAGGGTGATCACCCCGTCCTTGTCGCTGGCCGAGAACGTATGGACCATCGCCATTTCCGGTCCCTTGAACCACCTGACTTCGGCAGCATCGCCAGCGCGCGGGAGGACGCCGATGAAGCTCGGCCGACTCTTGTCCCAGCCCCAATGGACCTTGCCGGCCTCAAGGCGCTCCATGCTGGTGACCATCCCGTAAACCGGGATGAGGATGTAGTTCTGCGAGATCGCGATGTCATGAACCATCGAGACATAGGGCGCCTCGATCATCCGTTCGCTCGTGACCTTGCCGGACTTGTCGATCGTGTAGATCCAGATGGCATTGGTCGCGAGACCCTCGGCCTCGTAGCCATAGGTAATCATCTCGCCGGTGCGCCCATCGACCTTGGGATGCGCAGTGAAAGTCGGCGCGCGGTAATCGCCGCCGAAATCGAAGAATCCGAGGGTCTCCATCGTCTCGGGATCGAGTTCCATCGGCGGTGCGTCTTCCTTCAGCGCCAGCAGTCTGCCCGCGAACCAGATGATGTTGGTGTTCGAAGCAGTGTCTTGCCTGTTGAACTTGCCCACCATCTCGGGCTCGTGGGTGAAGGGGTTGCGATAATAGCCGAACAGCTGCCGCCGGGCCGCGCGGTTGGCGAGGTACCGTGGCGTCTCGATATACCGGGCACGGAAATCGCACGATCCGTTGGCAATGCGGAAGCTCGACGCGATCCCGTCGGCGGCAAAGGGGGAATCGTCGACGAACTTGGGCGGGTAGAACCACTCTGCCCCCACCCGGAAGAAGGTGCCGGAAAGGCCGGCGGGAATCTCGCCGACCACTTCGCAATCGAACACTTCGGAATCGAAACGCGCGGGCTCTGAATCGCCCTGTAACGCGGGATGGTCCTTGTAGGACAATGTCATGCACCGTTCTCCGTCGCGCCCGCCAAGCCGGACAAAGCCACACCCGGCGCTTTCCTGATTGGACAATTCGGGAGACAAACGCAAACGCCTACATTACCGGAAATGGCCGGGAGACGAGTAAATATGGCCGTGCTGCCTCCAGGAATTGACCAGCAGACCTTCGACCGGGCCCTCAACGAGTTTCGCGAGGCGATCGGGCTGCAATGGGTCCTGGCATCCGAGCAGGACCGGGCGAGCTATCTCGATCCCTTCGATATCGGCGACCAGGACGAACACGCCAATTCGGCAGCCCTCGCGCCGGCCGATACCGATGATCTCAAATCCATACTCGAAATCGCCAATCGCTACCGCATCCCGCTGTGGCCGGTCTCGATGGGCAAGAACTTCGCCTATGGCACCGCTGCCCCCCAGATGCGCGGCAGTGTCATCCTCGACCTCAAGCGGATGAACCGCATCATCGAGATCGACGAGCGCATGGGTACGGCCATCGTCGAGCCGGGTGTGAGCTTCTTCGATCTCAAGGCAGAGCTCGACCGCCGCCAGTCCCGCCTGTGGATGTCGGGACCCTCGCATAGCTGGGGCAGCGTGATCGGCAATGCACTGGAACACGGCGTGGGCTACACGCCTTACGGCCAGCACGTCGAAACGATCTGTGGGATGGAAGTGATGCTGGCCGATGGCACGCTGGTCCGTACAGGGATGGGCGCGCTCGAAAATACGCAGGAATGGCAGGCGTTCCGCTGGCCGTTCGGGCCGGGGCTCGACGGGATGTTCACCCAGTCCAACTTTGCCATCGTCACCAAGATGGGCCTGTGGCTGATGCCCGAACCCGAAGGCATGGCCGGCGTCTGGATCAGCATTCCCCGGCGCGAGGACTATGCCGCCCTGATCGATACGCTGCGTCCCTTGCGCATGACCGACACGATCAACGCGCCCTACACCATCGCCAACGGCTGGCGCCAGATCACCGGCGGGCGGGTCAGGGCGCAGGTGTGGGACGGGCCGGGCGCGATCCCGCGCGAGCGGATGGAGGAACTGCTCGCCGAACGCGATGCCGGCTGGTGGAGCCTCACGTTCAACCTGTTCGACAGCCCGGCGGGGCTCGATCTGCGGCTCGACCGGATCCGGCAGGCCTTCGCCGCGAGCCTGCCCGATGCGTCCCTCGAAATCCGCCGCTGGCAGAGGGGCGAACGGCAGCAGAGCTGGATGCGGCAGGAAGTCAGCCTGGCCCCGCTCGGCGTGGTCGACTGGGGTGGCAGCCCGGGCGGACACAGCGATTTCGGCCCGATCGTCGCGCCGATCGGGGAACGGGCCGAGCAGGTTTACGCCAAGATCGAGCAACTCTTCATCGAATACGGCAAGGATCCGTGGATCGGCATGTTCGGGATCGGCAGCCGGGCGCTGATCTTCGTCGCCGACATGTTCTACACCCGCACCGACAAGCAGGATACCGACCGCTGCCGCGAACTGTTTCGCCAATTGTGCAAGGACATGGCCGAGATCGGCGTCGGGCTCTATCGCTCGCACCTGCTGTTCATGGAGGACGCGGTGAAGATGCACCGCTGGGGAGACAGCGCCCTTCCCCGGCTCAACGACCGGATCAAGTCGGCCCTCGATCCCAACGGAATCCTTGCTCCCGGCAAGCAGGGCATCGGCAGCTGGAAGGAAGGCAATTGAGGTACCTGCTGCCATGCCTCGGGCTTGGCGCCGCGATCGCGGCCAGCGCAGCGGTCGCACTGACCGCAGCCGAGCCGCGCGATCCCGAAGCGATCTACAACCACCAGTGCAGCTGGTGTCACGCGGCCGGAGAATGGGGCACGCGCAGCCTGGCAAGGCGAGTGCCGGCGGGAGAGGCCGAACTGCTCAAGCGCAAGGACCTGCCGCCGGCCTATACCAGGACCGTGGTCCGGCGCGGGATCGGTTCGATGCCGCAGTTCGCGCCCACGGAACTGACCGACGCCGAGCTCGACGCCCTCGCCAACTGGCTCGAAGAGCGGAACTGAGCCGACCGGTCCGGACTATTTCCCCCCGTCGCGGATGATGACATCGTCGATCTCGAGCGCGCCCGGCTGGCCTTCGCGCGGCTGGAACGCATTGTCGCGATTTCCCTCGGCGCAAATATATTCGCTGATCTCCCAATCGCTCCGCCGATTATAGAGGTAGCGGCGCCAGACCGGACGCGTGAGATACTCTGGGTCCTCGTACCTGGCAATGATCTGCAGCGTTTCGCCATCGTCGACGAGCGAATAATTCTCGGTCAGGCGCGATTGCTCGGATTGAGGAATGCCGCTCGCTTCCAGCCAGGCCTTGCCGTTGAAATTCGCGGATTCAACGACCAGCGTATCGCCTTCCCAATGGCCCACCGCATGACCCATGAAGCGCGTATCGGCATCGGGATCGGGATGCTCGCGACCGTCGAGATAGACGATCCGGAACACGGTATCCGCTTCGAACAGGTTCACCATCCGGTTGTGCGTCTGGACGATTTCCATCGGATAGGGATAACTCAGGTGCCGCGGAAGCGAGGGCAGGCATTGCGAGCCGGGATCGAGCGCCGGGCGGACCACGGCAATGGCCTCGAGGCCCTTTTCGTTCAGGTAATCCTCCGGCTTCAGCTCGACGAAATTCTCGTCGTTGTTGCGCGGGCTGGAGCGTTGCGAAATGACCCATAAGCCGCTGAAATCGGGAGTGGCGCCCGGTTGCGGCCCGTCCTGGGCGGACAGGGCCGCCGGCGTTGCCAAGGCCAGCGCCAACGCTGCCAGCCTGATTGACGCCTTCATCTCGGCTCCTCTTCATTGGTGTCGACCGCGGTCGGCGTATCGGCATTGAGAACCCGCCCGTCGGCAAACTTGACGGAAACGATCGCCCCGCCTGGCCGGCCGCTGAGCAGCGGATAGATCGTCAGGGTCACCCGGTCGCCGGGAAGGATCGACTTGCGGGTCCAGCCGCGCCGCGCGAGCACGTTGGGGCTGCGACCCTCGATGCTCCACTCCGTCACCCGGGTTTCGCCGGGAACTATGATCTGGATCCAGGTGTGCGGATTGACCCACTGGAATTCACGGACCGTGCCGGAAATCTCGACCGGATGGTCTCGGTCGAACATGGCAAAGCTGTGATGCGATGTGGCCGGGGCAGCGAACGAAAGAGCCGCCAGGGCGGCACAAAGACCGAAGAATTTCCTCAAGGCAGAGCCCCCGCTAGACAAATCCCCACCTCGATATAAGCGTATACATGGCGCGTCGGTGGTCAAGAGTGGACCGACCCGACGCAGACGATCGGGAGAATGGATTTGCGCATCCTGGCAGCCGGCGCTGCTCTCGCCCTTGCGCTTTGCGCAACGACACCGGCCATTGGCCATCACAGCTTCGCCATGTTCGACAGCCAGGCGGAAATGTGGCTGGAAGGCCGGGTGATCGAGTTCCAGTGGACCAATCCGCACACTTTCATCCAGCTGGCGGTGCGCGGGGAAGATGGAAAAGTCAGGGAATGGAGTCTCGAAGGCGGGAGCCCCGGCATTCTATCGCGCAATGGCTGGAACCGCCTGGTGCTCAAGTCCGGCGACCAGGTTCGCGTGCTGATCTATCCGCTGCGAACCGGCGATCCGGGCGGCTCCTTCGTCGAAGTGCACCGCGCCGATGGCAAGGTGTTCTACTATCATGGATAGGGCGCTGCTTCTTGCAGCCGCGCTGATGAGCCTCGTCCCCGGTGCTGCTGCCGCCGAAGTCGGTCCCGAGCCCGACGGAACCACGCCACAGGATCCGCGCGATTTCAGCGGGGTTTGGATGAATGACAACACGCTCGACGAGCGGTTGAAACGCGAAGGCCTGCGCCGCCTCGATCCGAATGAACCGGTGGCTCCGCCGCCGCCTCCGCCGCTGACCGAAGCCTATCGCGAAATCCAGCAGGCGCGCCGCGAGGCTCGCGCGCACTGGGACGAAGGTGCCGAATATTGCGACTGGCCGGGCATGCCCAAGGTGATGACCTATCCCTATCCGTTCGAAATCCTGCACACGCCCGGCCGCATCACCATGATCTTCGAAGCCGAAAGCCAGGTCCGCCGGATCTTTCTCGATCGCGCCGAGCACCTGCCCTTCGAGGAGCTCGATCCCAGCTATAACGGGGATTCGATCGGCCATTGGGAAGGCGACACGCTGGTCGTCGATACGATCGGTCTGAACGACCGGACCGAGCTGAGCGGCGGCATCCCCCATTCGGACCAGCTGCATATCGTCGAGCGCTTCCGCTATATCGATGGCGACACGATGCAGGTCGACATGGTGCTGACCGATCCGCTGGCATTCACCCGGCCGATCGAGCTTGAGCTGATCTATTCCAAGCGTCCCGATTGGCGCATCCGCGAATATAACTGCCTGGAGAACAATCGCGACGCTCCCGATGCGTCCGGCAACCGGTCCGGCGGGACGGTAGATCCGCCTGCGAGCTGAGCGGGAACGGAGACTGGATTGCCAGGAGCCAGCGCAAGCCGGCGAGGCAAACCTGGCTCCAGGCAGTACTTCGTGCATCCTCGCGAGGTCTCAAGCGATGAGGTTCTGCGGTTCGGCGCATTCTTCAAGAAGGTGAGGGCTGTTGCCTTGTCGATCGTCCCCCGCGATCCGGCTTTCGAGAATCTCGCCTTCCAAGTCAACCATCCGACACAGGTGGTCCATCTCACTATTTGCGCCGGTTGGTGCACTTTCCCTGACGGCTGCCGCGTTTGCTGTGACATGGCAACGATTGCGCCTCACAAACGCGAATTCGCCAGAGCGCGAGATGCAAGGACCAGTGCACCGACCGGGCCGGCATCGTCGCCCAGCGCAGGTGGGCAGACGAGCACATCCATTTCCGTGCTGGTCAGGGGACCCAGATAATCGGCGAGCAGGATCGGCAAGAGCGTCCGCGCCCGCTCAAGTAGGTGCGGTTGGCGGGCGGTGACGCCGCCGCCGACCACAATCTTTTCCGGAGAGAGTGTGAGCATCAAATGGCCCAGCAACTCGGCCAAATCCTGAAAGACCGGGCCCCAGGCAGGATCGTCCTGTGCGACGTCGCGCGGATGCGCAGGAAGGCGGGCTTCGAGCGCCGGCCCCGCGATCAGCCCTTCGATGCAGTCGCCATGGAATGGACAGACACCGGCAAAGCTGTCCCCGGCGACCCGGCGCAGCCGCACGTGTCCGATCTCCGGATGCATCCGTCCGTGCACCGGTCTACCGCCGATCACCACGCCGCCGCCCAGGCCAGTCCCGATCGTAAGGTAGACAAGGTTCGAACAGTTCCTGGCGGCACCATGCGCTTGCTCGGCCAGCGCTGCCCCGTTGACATCGGTGTCCAATCCGACCGGGCAGGCGAATCTTGCGCGCACCAGCTCCAGCAGGCGCACGCCGGCCCAACCCGCCTTTGGCGTATTCAAGATGGTCCCGAAATCAGGCGTCGCCGGATTGACCCGGATCGGCCCGAAGCTGGCGATGCCGATTGCCTCGATCGGCTCCTGCGCATGCCATTTCTCAATGGCGGACAACGCGGCGCCGAGTGTCTCCCTCGGGCTGGTCGTATGCAGTATGCGCCGTTCCTGGATCCGCTCACCATTGCCGACCACAGCGACGCACTTGGTCCCGCCAAGTTCCAGCCCTGCAAGCCGCGGCTCAGTTGCCTCGCTCATCCCGTTCTCACTTGCCTCGCATTATCCATCCCGGTGCAGCTGCCAAAACAGCTGCAGCTGCATGCGCTATTTCCAGCGGGTCGGGTTCCTATCGGTCAGGCCGCCAGCCATAACGCGCGATCACCCGTTTGCGAAAGCCCTTGCCAGCGCGGCGAGCTTCGAATTGGTGAATTGCTGTGCCAGGCTGGTTTCCGGCGCCACCCGGTCAAAACCGTGAAAGGCGCCGGGCAGGACCAGCAGCTGGGTCGGCACATCTGCCAGCACCAGGCGGCGCGCATATTCGATATCCTCGGCGGCGAAGAGATCGACCGCGCCCACTCCGATCCAGGCCGGCGGCAGGTTAGCCAAATCCGGTTGACGGGCCGGCACGGCTGCCACCGGTACCGACGAAGTGCCCGGCAAAGTGCCGAGGAAGCTTTCCCAGCCAAGCCGATTCTCCGGGGGACTCCAGCCAACCGTCGCGATATGCGGAGGGACCGGCGTGCTGCTGCCTGTGCGATCGTCGATCATCGGATAGACCAGGGACTGGAATAGCACCGGCACCTCGCCGCGATCGCGCGCCTTGATGGCAAGAATGGCAGCATGACCGCCGCCGGCGCTCTCACCCATCAATGCGATGCGAGTGCGATCGACGCCGAGTTCGTCAGAGTGATCATAGAGCCATTTGAGCCCGGCGTAGGTATCTTCGGTGGACTGGGTGAAGCGGGCACGCGGAGAAAGTCGGTACTCCACGCTCACGATCGTGCAATCCAGCTGGCGTGCAGTTTCCTGCAGGTAAAGCAGCTCTCCACGGGCACTGCCGACCAGGTGGCCGCCGCCATGGATGTGGAGGATCGCCGGGCGCGACAGGGTCGGTTCCGAATTGACCACGAACAGCTTGACCGCAGGCAGGACGCCGCTGGCCGGGATATCGCGCTCCGCCACGGGGATGGTCGGTAGCAGATCCGGTGCCGGCGGGCCGGCGCCTTCAGGCATGTTCCGCAGAGTTTCGGCAGTGATCGGCGGGAAACCGGTCTCGATCATGCGGCGCGCGGCAGGCCGAAGCTCAGGCGCTATCGGGACCAGCCGGTCACCAATACTGCGACCGGCAAGGCTCCATTCGCCCTGTGCTAGAGCAAGGCCCGGGCGAGCCATCAACGCTGTGGCGATCGCGGCCATGCCCAGCCGCCCCGCATCGCGCCTGCTCAGCTTCATCGCAGTTACTCCCTTCGTGCCGGCCGCCAGCATGCGATGCGGCTCGTCTGCCTCCAGGCGCAGTCTTGCGGAAATTAGGTCGCAAAGCGACCGGAATCTCTCCGCCAGGGCACGTCAGTTGGACAGCAGGCGCACGCGCAGGCCGATCGTCCTCGGAGTCGGACCAGAACCCGACAGCGGACCGTTATTGCCAACGAAAATCGGCCCGCGCTCATCGAACAAATTATTGCCGATCAACGCGAATTCCCAGCTGTCCGAGCGCAAGCCAAGAGTGGCGTTCACCAAATTATAGGGATCGGCGATGATCCCGCTGGCTTGCAGGCGATCCCCACTGTGGTTGAAGGAGATGTTGCCAAAACCGTCCCATTCATTGCTGATTTGGGTGCTGTAATTGGCATCGATGCGATAGTTTTGGGACAGCGTGTTGATCAGTCGGGCGCCCGGGCGCAGGAGTGGCTGGGCGGCGGCGATCACCTCGTTCACAGTGTCGTATTCGCTGTCGTTGATATTACCGACAAATCCGAGGTTCAGCCCTTTCAATGGCGTATGCCAGCGCAGTTCCAGATCGATACCCTGCGTCGTCGCATCGCCGAAATTCGCAAACCCGTTCACGCCATCTATACCGCCGGTTACGGAGGTCTGCAGATTGGTATATTCCAGCCGGTAGAGGTTGAGGCCGACATTGAGCGCATCGTCGATCGTGCGCCACTTCAGGCCGAACTCGAAGTTGCGCGAGCTTTCCGGCTCAAGCGCTACCGAAGCCGGAACGCCGGCCAGCTCGAGCGATTCAACCTGCACTCGAGACTGCACGATACCAGGCCGAAAGCCCGTCGCCGCCGATACAAACATCGTCAGGTTATCATTGGGCAGATAGGTCAGATTGAGGCGCCAGGTCTCGACACTGGCCTTGGTCGGAACGGTACCATCATTGTCCTTGAACGACCGGTCATCATGATAGGTGCGGATACCGGCGAGCGGTATCAGTTTGCCGTCGAGCAGTTCGTAGCTGACCTCGCCGAAGATTGCCCAGTTTTCCGTCAGCGTGTCGTTATCTGCATTGATGTCGACCCCGAAGGCCGGGATTTGCAGCGCATTGACCTGTGGCCCGCTGCCGTTCTGGTAGGCTCCGCCGACGACCCAGTGGAACGGACCATCGCCGTTGGAGTTGACGCGCAGCTCCTGCGCGAACATCTGCGGCAGGAACTGGCTCGAGAAGAACCCGGCCGGCGAAATCGGGATATTGATCCCGAACACACCTTCGAGATTGCTGGTGGCGCTGGTAACCGTGAAATCGTCGAAATCGACCGTAGCGGTCAGGCTCATCAGCTCGAAATCGCCATTGGAGAAGCTGTCCTGCCCGGCGGTGTTCTGGAAATAGACCGGATCGACCGAGGCGGTAAATCCGGTAAAGTCCTGCCGCGGCCGGAATTTCCAGTATTGCGCGCGAAGCTGCACATTGTCGGCCGGCTGCAGCAGGGCGACGACCCGGATATCGTCATTGCGCGCCTCGTTCACATTGGTCTGGTCCGGGGTGCCGTCGAACGGCCCGAAATAGGCGTCGGCATAGCCCGCATCGCGCGACAAACCGCCACTGACGCGTATCGCCAGGACATCCTCCACCAGCGGCACGGAAAACGCTCCCGCAAATCCGTAATTGAGAGCATCCGCCCCCAGCGTGCTCGAGGCTTCGGCTTCGAACGCATAATCGATGTCGTTGAGGTCCGGATCACGCGTGTGAAAGATGAATACGCCGCCGGACGAGCCCTGGCCATAGAGCGTGCCGTGTGGTCCGCGCAGCACTTCGATGCGCTCCATATCGATGAAGCGGACTGGCGGAGCGATGCCGAAATTGGTGACGATGAACGGGGTATCGTCGAGATAATAGCCGATCGGTGAATCGCCGTTCTGGGTCACATTGCCGCGCAGATTGTAAAAGCGCGAACCGTTGGATTGGCGAAAACCCTCCTGGGCCCCAGGAACGGCCGATACCAGGTCGCCGATCGTGGTGATGTTGCGTTCCTTCAGGTCTTCCCCGTCGAACACCTGGATCGCGAGCGGGACTTCCTGGATGTCCTGGACGCCTGCTTTGGAGGCGGTCACGACGATCACATTGTCCGACTGGGCACGGGCCGAAGTATCGCCCGCTTCGTCCGCCTCTCCTTCTGTCGACTGGGCGTGAACCGAACCACTGGCCAGCACGACCGCCATCGCGGTGAATGCAGTCAACCGCCGCAAATACCTCATTGCATTCCTCCCCGGTCATTCGATTGCATCTTTAGGCAATCCTTTGCATTGGCCAAGATTCCGTAATGCCTTACGCAAGTCAACCAAAAAGAGACAATCGATTGCACGACCGTGCAACGCGGGTAGCGGAGGGTCGCAGGCAAAGCGCCTCAGATTTTCAATCGGGCCTTTTCGAGCTCCAGGGCCAGCATTAGTTCGGGCGCGAAAGTTGCTCCAAACCTGCGCGCTTGCCGGCCAACCTGGCAGCCCCAGTCATCCACGAAACTGATGACCCTGAGATCGGGCATGACCAGCCAGCTGTAAGCCTGCGCGGGCGCGGCGGGCGGATTGGCAATTACCAAGCCCGTACCGTTGAGCGGCTTCCAGTCTCCCTGCAGGCTGCTGGCGACCATGCCATACAGGCCAGTAGGTCCCGCCTCGCCGGCGGGATTGAAGACGTGCCGCTGGGTCGACCAGAAGAGGTAATACAGCCCAGCATGGCAAACCACATGCGGCCGCTCCAACTCGTTATTCAGGCCGTCTGCCGAAATTATCGGCGGCAAAATCTGCCACCTGTCGAGCGTGATGTCAGTGGCGGTCGCAAGACCGACCACTCCATTATAGGGCGAAGCCGACCCTGCTGCCGACGCGGCGAAGAGCAGATGGCTGCGGCCATCCGCAGGATCGAGGAAATAGGAGGGATCGCGAAACGCCTTGATCGTCCCGATCGTGCCTTCGCCCCCCTCGCTGGCCATGTAATATGCCGGATCGCGTTGGACGACTTCCACCAGGTCGCGCCAGTCACTCAGCGCGATGTTTCCATCGAGCATCAAGGTCGCGCGCGCGCGAAAGATGCGCTGGGTGAAGGTCAGCTCGCGCTCGCCACGCTGCCCGGTAGCGGTGAAGAACAGCGTGATGGTTCTCGACGAGGCATCGAGCAGCGCAGACCCCGACCATTCCCGGCTCCCTGGAGAAAAGCCATCTGGCATGGCCGGGCCAAGATGGGTCCACTGGCCACCGCGCCGAAGCAGCAAATGGATGCGCGCATGACCGTGACGTTCGTCCGGATCGCTGAAGCGCCGCGCGCCTAGCGCCATCCACAGTGTCGCCCCACCACCGATGTCCGCCGCATGGCCATCGGCCAGCTGGACCGGCCACGCATCCCAGATGTCGAGATCCGGGGCGACGGCGGCAAAATCGGCAGCGCCGATCAAGGGTGCAACATTCTCCGGCGCAGGCTCGAATCCGCCCCGTTGCGGTGCCTGCCAGCGCGCCGGCTGGGTCCTGCCTTCGCCTTGCCGAAGCGGGAGGCTTGGCGACTGTCTCATCGGGACCTTCCCTGGCCAGCCCGGCAAGGTCGCAGCCAGGCAAACGGATCAGGTCGCCACTCGGTTTGTCCAGCCGTTATTGTACTCCCGGTTCCACCTGTCCGCGCGCGCACACCAGCGGCCACCGAACCAGCAATCGATTGCACAGCGTGGTCTGCACGTGTAACCTCATTCCGGAAAATTTCTCTGCCCGTCATTTTGCTCAGGCTCCGGCCGGCAGCGCCGCTTCGCCGCTCACGTAATCTGCTGAATTGCGTTGCGAGAGGCGATCGAGAAATGGACGCCTGGCGAGATTCCAGACGCAAAGCAGAACCAGTAGCGACGAGAACACGGCACCAAGGAGGATGGCAAAGCGGCTATCGCCCATCAATTCGCCCAGTGCGCCCATCACCAGGGGGGCGACGACGGCACTGACACAGGTGAAGAACAGGAGCAGCCCGGCGATCGAACCGTGTCGGCCCTTATCGAAGCAGCTGATCCCGGTCGAGTTGATCGTAGGGTAAAGCACCGACATGAACAGGCCGGTTGCCGGGAGTGCGAAAATCGCGGCTTCGCGGCCGCCGATCACCGCGATCCAGAACAGCAGGGTCATTGCCGCGCTGCAGGTAGCAATAACCATGGACCAACTGAACCGGCCGAGCAGCCACACTCCAAGAAAGCGGCCCGCTGCCCTAAGCACGAAAAAGATTGATACAAGGTAGCCGGCCAGGACCACCCACGATCCGCTGTAGTCCGCAATGTAGGTTGGCGCCCAGACATAGATGGCCGCTTCCGCGGCAACGTACAGCATGATCGCAGACCCGAAGAAGATCGAGGCCGGATCGCTCGCGAGGCGGATGGCGTCGGTGGCACGCGTTGGCTCGTCATTGGCCTTGATGGGCCGGGGAAACCGCGCCAGGCCAGTACCCAGGATCAGGACGCCGCACATGATCGCCGCGACCAGGTAAACCCATTTCCAGCTGGCCCCGATTTGCAGCAGATACGCGACGATGGCCGGCCCGATTATCGCGCCAACTCCGAAAAAGCCTTCGATCAGATTCATCGTGCGGGCGTGGTCCATTGTCGAACGCGACAAGTCGCCGATTAGCGCGAGCGCGCCCGATTTGAATATCCCGATGCCCAGGCCGGAGATGAACAGCAGCGCGGTGAAGAACAGGAAGTCATGCCCGGCGGCGAACAGCGCCGAACCAATTCCGAACATTGCGAGGCCCAGCAGGATAGTGGCCTTGCGGCCGAACCGGTCTGCCATGAAGCCCAGACCGATCGCCGAAATCGCAATGCCCGACATGGTGGCATACTGGAACGATCCACCGGCGGTCAGCCCGAGCTCGAACTCGCGGATCACTTCCGGGATTACCGTGCCGACGGAATCGGTGGTCATCGCGAACATTGCGAACATGCCGAAAACCAGCACCTTCAGCAGTAAAGGGCGTTCCATTCGCCCTGAGGTCGCGGAAGGGCTCATCGCTCAATCCGCCAGGTGCTGCTGGAAGAAATCGACCATGATATCATAAGCCTCTCGTGCCTCAGGGAGCTCGGAATTGTAGATGAAACCGTGGAACATCCCGTCCCACCCATGCAAGCGGGATTCCACGCCGACGCGGGTCAGGGCGTTGTGCGAGTTGAGCGCTGCAGAAAATTCAAAGGAGCGCGTGCCGCTGATGAACAGAGTGGGCGGAAAGCGGGCCATGACGCTGTCCGAGGCCAGCGGGTAGACCAAGGGATCGGCACGATCGGCGGCGCCCAGATAACTCGGCCCGGGCGGCGGGCCAGCCCGCTGCTCACCCACTGGCGGGGCCTCCAGCGGCGGCAGGTAGCCGTTCAGCGCGCCGGCAATCGCGGTCGCATCGCCGCCAGTATATCCACTCAGCGAGGCGCAGAACACACCCAGGGCTGCCGGGGCAGGAAGGTCGTGCGCCTGGAACCAGGCAACCGATTGGGCGGCCAGCACACCGCCCGCCGAGCAGCCATACAGGCCGATCCGGTCGGGCGCATAGGATTTGAGGAGTTCGCGATAGACCGCTGCCACGTCTTCGCTCGCGGCAGGAAACTGATGTTCGGGGGCCATGCGATAATCGATTGAGACGACCTTGATCCGCATGAGCGCGGCAAGCGGGACGGATTCGACCAGCGAGGCAGAACGACCGCCGGTCGTAAAACCCCCGCCATGCAAATTGACCAGCAGGCGATCCGCATTCTCGGCCGAAATCCCGCCGGTTGGTGTCACCACGTCTACCACCACGCCACCAATCCGCTGTTCGGCAATTTCGACGGCATAGCGCTCGCGCATTGGCCGCAAGAAGTCGAACATGATGCCGTCCTGCCGCAGGCGCTCATCCGCAATATCGGGGACTGCCATGCCAAACGGCTTGTCCACAACGAGGTGTCGCAGATAGCCGCGCGCTTCATCGCTCATCAGCTCTGAAAGCGGCACCTTCACCCCGTCCAGCCGAACTGTACCGTCGGGGGAAATCCGCTCGTCTGCCTGGGCATCGGCGGCTTGCGGCACGCTGGTCGCGGCCAGCAGCGTGGCGGCCGCGAAGGCAGCCAGCCGGATCGGGCCTGCTGGCCTCATTCCTCCACTTCCCCCATCAGGTCGACCAGCCCGTCAATGATGGCGCTCTCGGCGCAACCGGGCTTGAGGCGCGACGAAACGACCTCGAACGTGTACTGGCCATAGGCCTCGTCATTCGGGATATAGCCCGAGCCGGCGGTGCCGTTCGTCAGCGTTGCCATGATCGCATTGGCGTGCGGCGAGCGCGCCTTGAAGCGCTGGGCGATGAGTGTGAAGACTTCAGCATCCACCCCGCCGATATAGACGTCGCCCAGCCGCAGCATGCTAAGCCTGAGGTCGATCGGATCGGCATCCTCATAGGTTCCTGCATAACCGGCCCGACCACTGTCCAGCCGCCGCCGCCCCGGGCAGGTGGCGGTCCGGTTGGCCCCGGCGATCACCGCGGCATCGTCCGACCGTTGAAGGCTGGACCGCATTACATGCAGAACCTCTTCCGCCAGCATCAGGCCAAGCGCCGAGTTTACATGCTTCTGCTGTTCAAGCAGAAGCTGCACCCGCGGATTGGTGCGGTCGAGTCCCTGGCCGCCCGGCGGCATGGAGTTGGAAATGTCCTCGCCGCGACGGGCGTAATCCTGAATGCGGATCTCGCGCAGCTCGTAGGTCTGGTTGAAGAAGATCGGGTTCTGGTCGCCGGACGCCCCACTGGACCAAAGGGCCACGGCATTGCCGCCCAGCGAGGCTTCGAGATAGGCGGAAGCCGCACCCGGAATATCACCGCTGACCATGTCGAGATTGCCGGTTATGACCGGGTGGACCGCGTAATTGTAATAGACAGCGATCGGCTCGCCTGACAGCGTTTCCAGGCGCAACACGGCCACGGTCTTGTCGGATGCGCCCTCATAATTGGGTCCTTCCCACCAGCGGCGGCTTTCAGGATCAATGATGTTTCGGTTGACGTTGATCCACGACTGGCCGGTTCCGAATGCCATGCGCGCCGGCTGCAGCCGCGCGGCCGCCTGGCGAACCGCATCGAACAGCTTCTCTTCGTAATTGTCGCTGCGCCGGAATGGAGCGCTGTGCGTGTGGGTAGCGGTAATCATGAAGTTGTCGCGTGCAATCCCGAGTTCGCGCTCGGCGCGCTGGCGCAGGTCCTCCCAAAGGGCGGTGGGCAAGCCACCAGCATCGACCGTCAGCAGGGCGGCACGCTGCTGGCCATTATCGACGACGATGGCGCGGCCGTAGAGTGGATCCAGGATCCCTTGCGAACCGGGCGGCAGGTCTGCTGCGGCCGGAGTGATATCCACTCGCGCCGCGCCCGCGCGAAGCGGGCCGGCAGTGTCGTGGGCTGCGGCCGGAGCCGCGAACGCAACGGTCAATGCGGCGGCCAGCGCAATAAACACAGCCATCAATCGGAACTGTGCCTTCCAGGCTATTGGGCGGCTCCGTCCAGGTACCATAACCTCTCCCACAAACTCGATTCTGCAATCGATTGCTGAAAGCTATAGAGCGCATTGCCCTGAGCGGCAACTGCGCTATTGTGACCCCGCAGACAGGCAATAGGAATATTAGGGGTGTAGCAAGTTGGCAGGCAGCAAATCGCCCAAGGCGGCCAGGCCGCAGAACATCCAGGACCTGGCAAAGATTGCTGGCGTGTCGGCAGCCACGGTATCGCGCGCATTGGCGGGGACGGGCAATATCTCGGCCGGCACGCGCGAACGGATCCGGGCTTTGGCCAGCGAGTATGATTTTCGCCCCAGCAACATGGCGCGGAGCCTGCGGACCGGCCGGACCGGAACGATCGGCGTAATCGTCCCGCTCGGCCACGAGAAAATGCAGCATATTTCCGACCCGTTCTTCATGACGCTGCTGGGCTACATCGCCGATCGCATCGCCGATCGCGGCTATGACCTGCTGCTGAGCAAGGTGGTGCCGCACGATCCGGAATGGCTATCCCGCCAGGTCGACACGGGCCGGGTGGACGGAATGATCATCATCGGCCAGTCCAACCAGTCCGACGTAATCAACAGCGTTGCCCGCTATTACGATCCACTGGTCGTTTGGGGCGCGGCGCTCAGCGAACAGATCTATACTTCGGTGGGCAGCGACAACCGGCTGGGCGGCCGCATGGCCACAGAGCATTTGCTCTCGCTTGGCTGCCGCAAGCTCGCCTTTTTCGGGGATCCGTCCGTGCCGGAAGTGGAGCAGCGATTGAAGGGCTTTCGAGATGCGTTACGCGAAATGGGTGAGGATGCCGCGGGTGCGACGCTGCCGGTCCATTTCGCTGCCGAACAGGCCGTGGAAGACATTTCCGGCTTCCTCGACCTGGCGGACAAGCTGGACGGAATCTTCGCGACTTCCGACACAATCGCGATGACGGCGCTGCAGGCCCTGCAGGACCGCCGACGGCGGGTTCCCGAAGACGTCAAGATCATCGGCTTCGATGATCTTGAGCTTGCCCGGCGAACCGTGCCTTCGCTCAGTTCCGTGAGACAGGACCTCGAGGCCGGAGCGGATGCCCTGGTAGACCTGCTGTTTCGCAAGATCGCCGGCGAAAGTGTGGAATCCGTAATGTTGCAGCCGCAGCTGGCCGCACGGGGCAGCACGATTTCCGACTGACCTCAAGGCGGCGGGAGATCAGTCTTCGCCGCGCCCTGGCAGTTGCCGGATCGCTTCGTCCGCCACCCTCTCCATTACCGAATAGCCGGCGCGGGTCGGGTGCACGCCATCATTGGCGAAGGCGGGGTCGAAGGAATTGTCCGGCGCGCGCAGCGGCGTGAAATAGTCGACGAAGATCGCCCCCTTTTTCCGCGCCAGTTCGGCGAGCAGGGCATTCAGCTGCGGCACGACCGGGCGGGTATCGAATTCCGGCCGCGGCAGCAGTCGGGACATTGGCGGCATGGCAGCGAGGATAACCGCGATGCCGTTTGCCTGCGCGATATCGATCATGGATGCGACCGTCCCGATATATTCGTCCGCCGTGATTGGCCCGGTCGCTCCGCCGATATCGTTGGTACCCGTCATGATGTGAACGGCATCGGGCTGCAATGCGACTACGTCCTGCCAGAAGCGGGCCAGCATCTGCGGACTGCTCTGGCCGCTTATCCCCCGGCCGACATAGCCGTTTGCCGAGAAGTATTCCGGATCGGCTTCAACCCAACCTTCGGTAATGGAGTCACCCATGAACACGATCCGGGGCCGCTGTCCGCTCTCAATCAGCTCGGCATTTGCGTCGCGGTAACGGCAGCGCAGCGGCCAGTCTGTTGCGAACTGCTGCGCCTGGCGCGCACGGAAGGCCTCGGCGATCTCGCTGTCGCCATTGAAAAATGCAGCCGCCTGCCGGGACAGGAGATCGAGGTCGCGCGGGCGGGCTTCGAACTGCGACGCAAGCGCTTCGGCAGTCCTCGGCACCGGGAGCGGGCATTGGATGGTCGTGCCGTTCACGGCGGCAAATTCTCGCCCCATGGCGACAGCGGAATCCGCCTCGGATTGTGCCAGGGCTGGCCCGGCACAGGCGAGCAATGCAGCCCCCAGCGTGAATGTACTCCAATGCATCGGCGATCCTCACCTCTATCCCAATCTCACCAGCATAGCGGCTTCGACTGCCCGAGCAATCGTTTGCGCAATCCCATTCGTCAAGTTAGGTAGGCCTCCGGGAGACAAGTATGCGACTGACTGCCCTGCTTGCCGCGCTGGCGATGGCCCTGACATCTGCGCCGCTCCAGGCGAGCGAGCAGACATGTTGGTTGGAGAGCTGGGGCACAGCCTTGCCGTTGCATGCACCACCGCCTTCCCCATTCGGCGATGGGCCGCCTCCCCGGCAGGTGCCGGCTCCGCCACCCGATGCACCCCGGCCACCCAATCCGCGCATGCCCTATCCGCAGGAGCTGGAGAACGAGACCGTCCGCATGCAGTTGCGCACCAGCGTTGGTGGAGAACGGCTGCGGCTGGAATTTGCGAGCCGGAGCGGCGCCGAACCGGTGCGCTTCGGCGCGGTCCATGCGGCGCTCACGGATGCGCATGGCAATATCCTCGCTGGCAGTGATCGAAGCGTGACCTTTGGCGGCGCAAGCGAAATCGTCTTGCCGCCGGGCACCCGGTTGGTCAGCGACGCCGTCGAACTGCCGATCGGCCCGCTTGGTCATCTCGCCGTGTCGATCTACCTGCCAGGCGCAACTCCGGCAGAAACGGTGGACGAGATCGGGCTCATGCCGACCTTGATCGCGCCAGGCAACCAGACCGGCAACCAAGCGCTGGACGATGCGCAGGTCACGGCATCCTATTTCTGGCTGCGCGGCGTCAGCGTGCCACAGGCCTGCCATCAAGGTGGGGCGATTATCGCCTTCGGCGACTCCATAACCGAAGGTTATTCGACCACGCCGGGAACGAATAGCAGCTGGCCCGACCTGCTCGCCGAGCGGCTGCAGGCAACACCCGGCCTCGAACATTGGTCAGTGATCAACACCGGCATTTCCGGCAATCGCATCCTGCGCCCCGGCGCCGGCGAATCCGCGTTGGCGCGCTTCACTGAAGACGTCGTCAGCCGCCCTGGCGCACGCTGGGTAATCGTGCTGGAGGGAATCAACGACATCAACATGTCGATCATGCCGGGCATGCCCGCATCGCAAGCCGCAACTGCCAGCGACCTGATTGCGGGGCTCGACCAGTTGGTGACCCGCGCCCACCTGCACGGGCTCAAGGTCGCCGGGGGAACGATCATGCCCACCAGGGGCCTGCCTTTCTACAGCGCGGACGGCGAGGCCTTGCGGGCGGAGGTCAATCACTGGATCCGCACCAGCGGCCGGTTCGACGCCGTGATCGATTTCGATGCGGCTACGCGCGATCCGGACGATCCGCTGCGGATCAACCCAGTCTTCGATCCGGGCGACCATGTCCACCCCAATGACGATGGCAACCGCGCCATGGCAGAGGCTGTTGACCTGGAGATCTTCCGGCAGTGAACTTTCGCTGCAATTGCCTTCAGCTGTGCGGATCCACCCGTGATCCACCCCGCCCGAGACGCAACACTTATTGAGCTTGCCCGGAGGTGACGCGCTATTCGCAGGCGAAGCTCGCCGCACTGGCCGGATCGCCGCCCTGGTAGCGGGCAACCTTGGGATACGGGCAAAGCGGACGCGATATTCCTTCCATCGTTCGGCTGGTTGCCAGAATTCGATCGGGCGCCTGGCCGCGTTCGACCCAGTTGGTGATCGCATCGAGCATGTCGAACCGGTCAGTCGCTTCGCCCCCTCCGCAATGGAGCATCCCCGGAACCGGGAAGAAGCGCACCGCCTCGCGGCCCGGCTCACCGGTTGCGGCAACCATCTTGTTGTACCAGTCGATGATCGCGCCGGTCGCCATGCCCTGGTCCGACATCCCATTATAGACGATCATCTTGCCACCGAGGGCAAAGGTCGACAGCAGCGGGTTGTCGCCATCGCCTATCCCGCCTTGGTAGCGAATCCGCCCGAGCATCTCGTCGACCGTATAGGGCGACAGCGGGTCCCAATCGGGATCCGCAGGTGTGAGCTGCAGATAGCGGAACTGACCGAGGCCGAGCGACGAATCAGCCGAATTGGGTTCCCCGCTCTCTGACGTTCCCAACTTCATCCCGCGCCAGGCGGAAGACGCTATACCGGTATCGTAAGTGAACGGGCCGTAGATGTGTTCGCCGCTGCTGCTTATGGGCCCCTGGATCAGGTCGTCCAGTACGCCGACCTGGCCGGGAGTCAGGCAACTGTCGGTCTTCTCCCCTGTGCAGATCAATTCGCGGGGGTGGAAGCTGCAGGCCTGCCAGTCGTTGATCAAGCCGTCGGCAAGTCCGTCCAGCGCATCGCAGCGGTCGAGTACGGCACTGCGGACCAGTTGCAGGTCCCCGTCGGAAAAGGCCTTTGCGTAGATCGGGCGACCGTCTTCGTCGCGCGGAGCGATCCGGGCAATCACCCGCATGTTCCACACTTCGCCGAGCGCGAGCCGCGAAAAGCGCATGGCCGGATCCCCTGCGACAATTCCGTCGAATTCGAGCGGCAGGTGCTGCGATGCGACCAGCGCCTGACGTCCGCCATTCGAGCAGCCCAGGAAATAGGAATATTCCGGATTGGCCCCGTAGAACTGGACGATGATGCTCTTGGCCTCGAAGGTAACCTTGTCGAGCGCGTTATAGGCATAGTCGGTGCGGGCCTGCTGATCGAGCCCGAAACTGGCATCCACGATCGAACCGGAATGACCACTATCGGTCGAAACCACTGCATAGCCGCGCAGCAATGCCGGAGGACCCTCGGAATTGGCAATATTGCCGATCGCAGCCCCGATTTGTCCATCGAGCCCGCCGCCGCCCTGGAACAGGAACCGGCCGTTCCAATCGGTCGGCAGCCGCAATTCGAAGCCGATACCGAACTCGCGCCCGCCATATCCGATTCGCTTGTTGATCACTCCGCGAACAATGCAATGCTCCGGGAGCACGGGCGGCGCTCCCAGTCCGGGCGGTCCGCCGGCAGGCTGTGCCATCGGCCCGGCAGCGATCAGCTCCGCCCGCTCGATCACAAGGTTCGATCGCGAAAGCCGGGAAATGGCCTCGCAGCGCATCGCAGCGTCGAGGGCCGAGTCCTGGGCGACCGAAGGGCCCGAAGGAAGCAAGAGCGCGATCCCGGTAACTGTCAGTGCCAAACCGAGGCTGATGAATCCGGCTTTCGCGTAGTGTTTCGACATTCCTCTCTCCATTCAGTGCCACGCCGGGCTCAAATCACATGGCCCATTTCCTCACGCATTCCCGGTTCGAGCAGCATCGTTCGGCGGCAAGTCCCAGGCAGGTGCGCCGGTCGGGGATCTAACGTCAGACCGGCGCACCTTCCTCCCGCAGCTGGAGGATGCGCTCGCGATAGGTCCTGAGCCCAAGCCAGTAGAGCGCCGCCGAAGCCGGGAAGAAGATCGCCGCGCTGGTCGCGATTGCATAGCGCAGCATTGCCTCGTCGCCGAACACCATCTGGGTGAGGAACGCCACCAGCGTGGGACCGATGATGCCTCCTGCAGCCATCATCACGAACAGATAGATCGCCGTGACCTGACCACGCATCCGGTTGGGCGTGATGATCTGCAGTGCGGTGTTGAGCGATGGTGCGGCAATCAGCATCATCGCCGGCCCCAGTCCGCCCATCAACAAGGCCAGCCACGGCGAGGGCATGAGCGGCATGGCAATTGTGAACGGGATCGCGGCGGTGATAAAGATCGCCATCACGCGCAGGTTGGTGTCGGCGCGGCCGGTGCGGGCGAACCACTCGTTGAACCATACCGCCCCGTATAGCGCCGGTGCCGCCAGGCCGAGGCTGATGAGGCCCGAATAGAGCCCGATCTGCGCCGGTGCCCAACCGTAGGTTCGGGTAAAGAACGCCGCGCTCCAAGCACCCAGCCCCATCATGTGGATCGATGTGCATGCGAGCCCCAGAAACATCGGCCCGTAAAGCTTCCAGTGGCGCATCAGGTAGGCCACGACATCGCGCAAGCTCGCTCCCTTGCGCCCCGTCACGGCGACCCTCACGCCGTGTCGATCGGGTTCGCGCAACAATCCCATCAACACCATTACCGGCAGGCCGGTGAGGCCGGTGAAGACGAACACCATCTGCCAGTCGCGCACCGGGCCGATCAGAAAAAGATCGACCGCGGGCAGCCCCCCCGTGATGCTGATCAGCAATGCTCCCAGCAGCATCGAAAGTGCTGCGCCTCCTTGCAGGCCGACATTGTAGATCGCGATCCCTCGCGGCAACTTCCCGGGCTCGAAATAGTCGGCCAGCAAGGAATAGGAGAGCGGTCCGTTGATGGCTTCTCCGGTTCCGATCCCGAAGCGCGCCCAGAAGAATTGCCAGAAGCCTTGCGCGAGTCCGCAGGCGGCGGTCGCCGCGCTCCAGATCGCGATCGAAGCCATCATCAGCCATTTGCGATTGTAACGATCCACCAGTCGCGCAGCAGGAATTCCGATTACGGCGTAAAACAGCACAACCGAAAAGCCGAGCAGGTAGCTCATCTGGATATCGGTAAGCTCAAGGTCGCGTTTCACAGGCTCAACCATCAGCGTCATCACGCCGTTGTTGAGCTGTGCGCACATCTGGACGATCGCAAGCACCCAGGCGGCAAGATAGGCTTGCCGGATTGTCGGCCATGAACTTTCGTGCGAGCGATAGATTTCGATACCAGCCGGCGCGTTAGTGTTGTCGTTCAAACCAACTCTCCCCAACGCCAATTGGCTGCACTGTTTTCGTGCCTTGTTGCCCCATAGGATGCGGAGCAAGATGAAATAAGTGCTCTGAATTGGAGCGATGGATTCCGCGTAGTCGGGGTGAGATGGAATGAGCGCAAGAATCGAGATCAGGCAGCTTCATCCGCTCTTCGTGGGCGAGATCACAGGGCTGGATACGTCGCGTCCACTGTCGACCGAGGAAGTCGGCCTGGTCGAGGACGCCATGGCAAAATATGCCGTCTGCGTGATCCGCAATGCAGCGCTAGGCGATGAAAACCACCTGCGTTTCGCCAGATCTTTCGGGCCGATCGAGCTGGCTCCTCCCGGCGGAAAGCGGATTGCTCCTGAACTTTACGACATCGGAAATCTCACACCCGAAGGCGAAATCAAGCCACCGCCGGTCGATGGCGCGCAACCGACCGACTTCGAGCTGTTCCACACCGACAGCCCATTCAACTCGCTGCCTACCAAATGGTCGTTCCTGATGGCTTACGTCGTACCGCCCGAAGGGGCGAACACCGAATATGTCGATACCCGCGCGGTCTGGGACGAATTGCCGCAGGGATTGAAGGACAGAGTCGAGGGTCTCAGGGCGGATCACGACCTGTTCCGCGCGCTCCAGCGCAACGGAGTCGAGTTCGGCGACGAAAACATGCGCAAGAACTTCCCGCGCATGGCGCATCCATTGGTGCGAACCTCCGCCAACGGGCGCAAGGCGCTCTACATGGGCTGGCATGCTGTTGGTATTGAAGGTTGGGAGGAATCCAAGGCGCTCGAACTGCTGGACAAGCTTTATGCCTTCGCGACCCAGCGCAAGTTTGTCTACTCGCACAAGTGGATCGTGGGCGACATGGTCATCTGGGACAATCGCTGCACCATGCACAGCGCGACCTCGTTCGAACGCTACAAATACAAGCGCGATATGCGCAGGACCACGATCAACGAATACGGGCCCGAAGTCTCGACCATCGAAGCGATGAAGGCCGACGCCGGTTGAGCCAATCGCAATCGCCCTGGGCTGCGCCGAAGTGCGGGAATGGGATTGCTTTACTTGTGCCGGTGCATTCTTATGCGATCCGAGAGGATTGCATGGACGCTGCGCAACGCATCTATCAGGCTTCGACGCGCGAAGAGCCCGGCGACGCGCGCCTTGCCGAGCGTTTGGCGCGACAGATCGAGGACGACATTGCTTCGCACGATTTGCCAGCGGGCGACGGACTTGGCTCGCTGCGCGACCTCTCGCGCCGTTATTGCGCCGGTCGCGCAGCAACTCGCGAGGCCGTCGGACTGCTTGAGCGGCGGGGGCTTGGGCGGCTTCGCCCCGGACCCAGCGGCGGGTTTATCGTTTCAAGCCCGACTGCCATTGCCGTCGGCAAGGAACTTGCGGATTATTTCGAGTCTGCTGCATCCGACCAACGCAGCCTTACCGATGCACGCGAGGCGATCGCAGGTTTCAGCGATGAATCTGCTTTTGAACCGCTGCTTCGGTGTCTCGATCATTCAGAGAGCGGGCCAAGCGAAGAACGCGTCGGCCTGACAGTCGCGGATGAGCGAACATTGTCAGGATCGCTCGCAAGCCGGATTGCCGCTGAAATTGTCGAGGGCGGCAGACCGGGGCAAAGGATCGGTTCCGAGTGGGACTTGTGCGAGCGCTTCGGCGTGAGCCGCCTGACATTGCGCCAGGCCATTCGCCTGTTGCAGGACGGCGGCTTCGTCGAATGCCGCCGCGGGCGCGGCAACGGGCTCGTGATTCATAACCGCCGGCGCATCGGCGCCATGCGTCTGCTGCTCGCATATTTCATCGGCAGTCGGCTCGATGTCCGCAATGCCGGAACCATGTTGTTTCGCCTCAATCGTTTTATTCCAGCGCTGGCAGTCGAGCGGGCCAGCCCGGCCCAACTCGAGGACCTGAGGAAGCGACTTGCCAAGGTTGCCGCCAGCGACCCGATTGACCGCGTCGAATTACTCGGCCTGGTGCATTTCGTGTCGCAGCTTGCCGACAGTCCCATGATCGACTTCTACTCGCGCTGCCTTGCCGCCCATGAGGCGCGGTTCCACCCTGCCCTGCCCGAGCGACTGCCGCGCAAGCTCCAGACAGCCTATTTTTCGCTGGTCGAGAATTTGCTCAAGCGCGCACCGTTCGAGACCGCGCAGGATCTGGCCAAAGCGAAGGCCCAATCGTCGAAGGTCTTGCTTGAGATGAGCCTCAGCCGTCCGATCTAGCTGTTTCCCGGGGCGAATAGAGATCGCGCTGCAGGGTCTTTGCTGCAACAAGATAATGGATCGCGGCC
This sequence comes from Candidatus Andeanibacterium sp., assembly GCF_057143545.1. NCBI lineage: Bacteria > Pseudomonadati > Pseudomonadota > Alphaproteobacteria > Sphingomonadales > Sphingomonadaceae > Candidatus Andeanibacterium > Candidatus Andeanibacterium sp. The sequence goes on along the minus strand of NZ_DBNHSF010000180.1, from coordinate 2,291 downwards.
CAGACGAAAAACACCAGCAGCGAGATCAAAGCAAATCGTAGTCCTTGCGTGGAGGCGGAGAGGCAGGCGATATCGAGCTCCGTTCCGATACCGTCGATGCCGCGACCACCTGGGCAACTGGCGAAGAAGCCCGCCGCGCCGAATGCGCGCTGACCAAGAACGTCGCTGAGATAGCCGGCGACAGTTGGCCCGAGACCGGCGCTGAGAATTCCGACCACAAGGGCAATGACCGCCGACGTCGTGGCGCGCATGCGCGGCTTGGCAAGGTTCTGCATGGTCGCGGCTGTTTGCGCCATATGCGTGGCCAGAAGGAGGTTGCCGAAGAACAGGCAGGTCAGCGAAACAGCAATATCCTTGCTGATGAATGCGCCAAAATAGGCTGGAGTGCAGGCGACGAGGGCGATCGCCGGCGCGCGCATGGCCCAGCGTTGGTCCCGCCGGGCCAGGCGATCGAACCAGAATCCGCCCAGCAACATCCCGATGCCGTTGGAAAAGAAGCTGACGATACCGAACAGCACGCCCAATGTGGCCAACGGGACCTCGAATCCGCGCAGATAAAGCGGCAGGACAAAATTGGCGATGGCATTCATCGCGAATCCCGCGACGATGAAACCGAGCAGCAACTGGCGAAAGGTCGGTTTGGCCCACAGGTAACTGACAACGTCCCTGAGCCCTGGAGCATCCTTGGCTTCCGGTGTTCCGGCTATGCCATCGGCAAGACCGCGGGGCGGCTCGCGGACAGTGAACAACACCAGCAGCGCGACCAACACGCCCGGTACGCCCATCGCATAGAATGCCACCCGCCAGCCGAACTCGCCCGCGACAATTCCCCCCACCGATTGGCCCATCAGGAAACCAAGCGGAGCGCCCAGGAGGGTAATCGCCAGGACAGAACCTCGCCGATCGCGCTCAACCTGATCGGACACCAACGAACTGGTAACCGGCTGCGCTCCCGCTTCGCCCACCCCTACTCCGATCCGTCCGAGCAGCAACGTCGCAAAGTTTGCAGCCAGCCCGCAGGCTGCCGTCATCATCGACCAGGTCGCGACGCAGATGGCCAGCATCCTGGTGCGATTGACGCGTTCCGCCATCATTCCGAGCGGCACGCCCAGGACAGAATAGAAGATCGCGAAACCCAGACCCTGCAGGAGTCCGAGATCCGTGTCAGTCAGTTGCAAGTCTTCCTTGATCGGCTGGGCAAGGACATTGAGAATCGCCCGGTCCGCAAAGTTCAGGATCGCGACCAGCAACAGGACAAAGACCAGCCAGCGCCGATAGCCGGGCCGCAGCAACGGGTGACTCGCCTGAGTCGGGGGCGCTTCTGCCTGTTCCATCTCCCTGCCCGCGCCCTAGGGGATCGCGCTCTCGATCACATCGGCGGTCTCGACCACGGCGACATGCTGCAAGTCATGCGTGAAGGGCATTTCCTCCACTCGCCAGCCGGGCTTCTGCCGCAACTTCTCCGCCATCGGCGCAAAGGTGTCGTTCTGATACCCGGTGGCAACGACGAAGGTCTTCTTCGGCACCAGCTCACGCTTGCCGGTCAGCTTCGCCCTGTCGCTGAAGCAATAGACCGACTGCGGGGTCCGCCGGTCCTCGTAGGACTGCCGCGCATCGGCCTGCATATGCGCATTGAACCCGACCAGCTTGGCGCGCGGTGGCGGGACGAGGTAGTCGCCCTCCTTCTCGGGCAGGTGCGCCGGCATGTGCGTCAGTTCGTTGAGGCACTCGCCGTCCTCGGGATAGAAGGCATCGAGATACATCAGCGACTGCACGACGCCTTCCGGAATCAGTTCCAGCGCCTGCGAGACCGGCATTCCGCCATAGGAGTGCGCGACCAACAGGACGTCATCGAGTTCCTCGTAGCGGATGACATTGGCAATATCCTGCGCATGCATTGCGAGATTGACTTTGGGGCTCGTGAGGTGGGCCCGCTCGCCAAGGCCGGTCAGCGTGGGAGTAAAGACATAATGCCCGCGATCGCGCAGCAGGTCGGCCACCTTGCGCCAGCGCCAGCCCCCGACCCAGGCCCCGTGGACGATTACGATATTTGCGCGCTTGTCCGCCATGCTTCAGTCCCTTCTCCGAGTCTCAGGCTTCGCTCAGCGCAGCTTCGGCATGGGGCACGACCGTGACATTGTGCGCCTGCAAACGCGGCAGGACTTCCTGCCCGATCCGCCGGATCTGATTGAGATACATTTCCTGCGACATGTCGCCGCGATTGCAGACGAGCAGGACATTGTTGGCTCCGGCATCGTCGCATTCTGCGATGATCCGCTCGACGATCTCGT
>NZ_DBNHSF010000179.1:0-11442 GCF_057143545.1 Candidatus Andeanibacterium sp. | reverse complement strand
GCCAGGGTCACCGAACCCTTGGCGGTCTGCGCCAGCGCGTCTTCGAGCATTTCGACAATATCGGGTTCCAAGGCCTTGTAATCGCCAATTATCTTCAACCTGACGTCGTTCGCCACGAATTCGGGCAAGTCCGATTTGATGAACTTGCGCATCAGGTTCATCAGGTCGGAGATCTCGTCCTCGGGGCGTTTCCAGTTCTCCGAGGAAAAGGCGTAGAGCGTGAGGCATTCGAGCCCCAGCCCCTTGCAGGATCGCACCGCCTTGCGGACCGCCTCGACCCCGCGCTGGTGCCCCATCGCGCGCGGCAGATGGTGCTGCTTCGCCCAGCGCCCATTGCCGTCCATGATGATGGCGACATGCCTGGCGCGGCTGTCTTGCCTGTCAGCCACAGGCCACATCCGTTCGCTTCGAGCCCTTTGGCAGGCTCAGGATGAACTGCCGATCTTTGATCGTCAGTCGAGATGCGCATGCGCAACGTGTCTCGACTGCACTCGACACGAACGGGAAGCGAGCGCGCAGGTGGCTCACTGGGTCAGAATTTCCTTTTCCTTCGCCGCCGCAGCCTCGTCGGCGAGCTTGATGTAGTCGTCGGTCAGCTTCTGGACCTCGTCATGCAGCCGCTTGTGCTCGTCTTCCGAGATTTCCTTCTTCTTTTCGTCTTCCTTCAGGGATTCCATCCCGTCGCGGCGGACATTGCGGATCGCAATCCGCGCCTTTTCGGCATATTGGCCTGCCAGCTTGGCCAGCTCCTTGCGGCGTTCCTCGGTCAAATCGGGGATCGGCAGGCGGATCGTCTGTCCGTCGGTCATCGGGTTGAGACCCAGCCCGGCATGGGCGATGCCCTTTTCGACCTGGATCACGTTCGCCTTGTCCCAAACCTGGACCGAAAGCATGCGCGGCTCGGGCGCGGACACGGTCGCCACCTGGTTGATCGGCATCATCGAACCATAGACCTCGACCTGCACCGGATCGAGCAGCGCGACATTGGCGCGCCCGGTCCTGAGACCTCCGAGATCGTGCTTGAGCGAATCCACCGCCCCCTGCATGCGCCGTTCGATGTCGGCCTTGCTGTATTTCGCCATGGTCAGGCTTCCCCTTGCACTATGGTTTGCACGCCCTTGCCCTGGAGCACACGGGCCAGATTACCCTTTTCGCGGATCGAGAAGACCACAATCGGGATGTTGTTGTCGCGGCACAGGGCCACTGCGGAGGCATCCATCACCTTGAGATTGTTGGCCAGGACTTTGTCATAACTGACTGTATCGAAACGTTTCGCCTTGGGATTGGTCTTGGGATCGGAATCATACACCCCATCGACGCTGGTGCCCTTGAGCAGCGCGTCGCATTTCATCTCCGCCGCGCGCAGTGCCGCCCCACTGTCGGTGGTGAAATAGGGGCTGCCGACCCCGGCGGCGAAGATCACCACCCGGCCCTTTTCGAGATGCCGTTCGGCGCGCCTGCGGATCACCGGTTCGCACACCGTGTCCATCTGGATCGCCGATTGCACGCGGGTGTAGACCCCCAGATCCTCGAGCGCATTCTGCATCGCCAGCGAATTCATCACGGTCGCCAGCATGCCCATGTAATCGGCCTGCGCGCGGTCCATTCCCTTGGCCGCGCCGGCCATGCCACGGAAAATGTTCCCGCCACCGATTACCAGGCAGATTTCGAGCCCGGTATCCTTGGCCGCCTTCACTTCGCGCGCCAGTTCCGCCACGAATTCGGGATCGATCCCGAATTGCTGGTCGCCCATCAGCACCTCGCCCGAAAGCTTGAGGAGGACGCGCTTGAACTTTGGTGACGGCATGCGAAAACCCCGATTGACAGGCAGTTGAGGGTCCTTAGCCCCCTCTTGGCAGGCAGGTAAAGAGGAAGGCACCGGCCATGGCCGTTTCGGGTAAAACTTGGCTTCGATGGCGCTGGTTGGCTACCGCATTCCTTCTGTTTGTCGTGCTTGTCGGGGTAAAGGCATGGAACGACACGATGGGCGATCCGGTCGTTCGCGAAACAAGCGTCGCACTTCCGGGATTGCCTGCCGGTTCAGTGCCGATGCGGATCGCTCTGATCAGCGATATCCATGTAGCGGGGCCCGACATGCCGCCCGAACGGCTCGAACGGATTGTCGGGCAGGTGAACGCGCTCGGACCCGACATCGTTATGATTGCGGGCGACCTGGTCAGCGAGAAGCGCCTGTCGACGCATGTCTATAAGCTCGAGGAAATCGTCGCGCCGCTCGGCGAGCTAAAATCGCGATATGGAACCTACGTCGTCCCGGGCAATCACGACCACTGGTTCGATCTCCCCGGCCTAACGCGAGAATTGGAACGGCGAGGAATAGTCCTTCTCGCAAACGACGCCGCCCAAGCCGGTCCGCTGGTCCTGGGCGGGCTGGACGACGACTATACGGGACATGCCGACATTCCGAAAACCCTGGCGACCATGGAGAGGTTCGAGGGCGCGCGGATCATCCTGACCCACAGCCCGGACCCGATGCCGGACTTGCCCGCAAGCGTGCCGCTGGTCCTCGCGGGCCACACCCATTGTGGCCAGATCGCCTGGCCCTGGGGTGGAGCGCCCGCAACCATGTCGCGCTATGGCCAGCGCTATGCCTGCGGGAGGGTCGAAGAAGGCGGTAAGGTGCTTGTGGTAGGTTCAGGGCTCGGTACCAGCCTAATGCCCGTCCGCTTGTTCACCCAGCCCGAAATCTGGCTGATAGAAGTAAGGCCGCCGAACCACTAGGTCCGACGGCCTTCTGTTCTCATGCGAATTCCCGCGAAGGCGGGAATCTTTCACGAGATTGCTGGAGGTCCCCGTTTTCACGGGGACTCACACGGTTTAGCCAGCGACGGCGGCCGCGACCTCGGCCGCGAAATCGCTCACTTCCTTCTCGATCCCTTCGCCGAGCTGGAAGCGAACATAGTCCTTGAGCACGATGGTCGCGCCCGCTTCCCTGCCGGCCTGATCGATCACCTGCTGGATCGGGGTCTTGTTGTCCATCACGAACACCTGCGAGAGCAGCGCATTCTCCTTGGCGAACTTGCTGACCGCGCCATCGACCATCTTGGCCTGCACTTCGGCCGGCTTGCCGCTCTCGGCCGCCTTTTCGGCAGCGATCGCGCGTTCGCGCTTGATGACTTCCGGATCGAGACTGTCGGCATCGAGTGCCTGCGGGAACGCTGCCGCAACGTGCCAGGCGAGCTTCTTGCCGAGCTCCTCGAGCGCGGCCTTGTCGGCCTCGCTTTCGAGCGCGACCAGCACGCCGATCTTGCCCAGCCCATCGGCCGCGGCGTTGTGGACGTAGGGGAAAACGATCCCCTGTGAGACCGCGACCGTCTTCATCCGGCGCACCTGCTGGTTCTCGCCGATCGTCGCGACGTTTTCGGTCAACTTGTCGGCCACCGTCCCGCCATCGGGATAGGCGGCCGCCTTGAGCGCCTCGACATCGTCGCTGCCTTGCGCCAGCGCGACCTCCGTTGTCTTGCGAACGAAATCCTGGAACTGGTCGTTCTTGGCGACGAAGTCGGTTTCCGAGTTCACCTCGACGGCAACGCCGCGCGTTCCCTCAACCGCAACCCCGACCAGACCCTCGGCCGCGGTACGGCTCGACTTCTTCTGGACGGCGGCAAGGCCCTTGGCGCGCAACGCATCGACCGCAGCCTCGATGTCGCCATTGGTCTCCTCGAGTGCCTTCTTGCAATCCATCATGCCGGCGCCGGAGCGCTCGCGCAGGGTCTTGACGTCAGCGGCAGTGTAAGCAGCCATGATAATTTCCTCTTGTAACATTTTCGGGCGCCAGGGCCCTGTTCCCGGCCCGGCGCGCTAGTTGGCGATCATGCCAATTCGATTACGCCTCAGGCGGAAGCTTCTTCGCCGGAATCTGCCGGCGTTTCCGATGGAGCTTCTTCGGCCGGTGCTTCGGCGGCTTCCTCTGCGGGAGGCTGTTCCATTGCACCGACGTCTTCGCCCGTATCCGCGATTGCTTCCGCCCCGCCCTTGGTGGCAGCCTTGGCGACTGCATCGCAGTAAAGGCGGACAGCGCGGCTGGCATCGTCGTTACCCGGAACCGGGAATGCGATGCCCGAAGGATCGACGTTGGTATCAAGAACGGCGATTACAGGAATACCAAGCACGTTGGCCTCCTTGATCGCCAGTTCCTCCATATTTGCGTCGATCACGAACATCACATCGGGAATGCCGCCCATGTCGCGGATGCCGCCGAGCGACATCTGCAACTTTTCATGCTTGCGGGTAAGGTCGAGGATTTCCTTCTTGGTCAGGCCCGATGCATCGCCCGAGAGCTGTTCCTCGATCGCCTTCATCCGCTTGATCGACTGGGAGATCGTCTTCCAGTTGGTGAGCATGCCGCCAAGCCAGCGATGATTGACGTAATACTGCCCGCTGGCCCGCGCCGCATCGGCGATCGGTCCCTGCGCCTGGCGCTTGGTGCCGACGAACAGCACCTTGCCGCCCGCGCGCACGGTTGCGCCGACGAATTCGAGCGCGCGCGCGAATAGCGGCACGGTCTGGGACAGGTCGATAATGTGAACGCCGTTCCGCGCGCCGAAGATATACGGCTTCATCCGCGGGTTCCAGCGGTGTGTCTGGTGGCCGAAATGTGCGCCGGCCTCAATCAATTGCTGCATGGTGACGGTAGGGACCGCCATAGATAATTCCTTTCCGGTTATGCCTCTGGAAGACTCAGAACCCGGCGGAGATCCCGCCTGCGGCACCGGTATGAAGCGCCTTCCATGTGAATTTGCTCTTGCTTCCCGTCCGGGCGGAAAACCGCCATTTCCCGCAAGGGCGCGCGGCCCTTAGCGATAGTTCGGACCGAAATCCACCCCTAAACGCTACAGTTCGCCTGATCGGGCCGGGAATGGCTGCTTGACAGGCTGGAACAAATAGTGAACATATGCTCTGACCCGGTGGAGATTGAGGCAGTTATCCACAGGGTGTCAACAGGCACCCCACAGGTAACCAACCGCCGATCCACGGGTTTGGGATATTGTGAATGAGGTAGCCATGACGATTCTCTCCTTCGCCCTTTACGCCGTTTTCGGTGCCGCCTCGTTCCTCGCGGTCGGGGTGCTGGCTACATCGTTGCGCCGGGCGCTCCGGCAATGGCGGGAATTGAGTTCGGCGTTGTCACGCGAAACCTATCGCTATTCGGTTCGCGTCAGGATGATCGGGTGCGACAATGTGACACCGTTGCGACCACGGGCGACCCGGATCCCCGTCACGCCTGGCCGGTATCGCTGGCAGCAATCGGTCCCCGGGCTGCGCGAAGCCGCCTGATCTTGGCGTAACTCGAAATCCCATAGGGCATCAACGCGAGATAGGCGGCGCTCACCGCCGCCATGGTCCACCAGGTCTCGGTCAGCAAGGCGGTAAACAGGATCCCGGCCATGGCGATCAGCGACAGGCGCATGCTCCGGCGAGGCCGCAGCGACGTCCAGCCAAGCGTGGCCAGACTGGAAATCATCAGGAACGCCACCAGCGCCACCCATAGCGCAACGACGATCGGTTCCCTGAAAATCTCCGCCCCGCTCGCCAACCACAGATAGAGCGGTGTGAAAGCCAGGCCCGCGCCGACCGGGGCGGGAACGCCGGTGAGGAAGCCCGCCGACTTGTGCGGCTGTTCGTCGACATCGATCCGCGCGTTGAACCGCGCTAGCCGCAATGCGCAACACAGGGCAAAGGCCAGCGCGGCAAGCCAGCCGAAGCGCGGCAGGTCGTTGAGCGACCACATGAACAGGATCAGCGCCGGCGCCATGCCGAAGGACAGGCAATCCGACAGGCTGTCGAGCTCGGCACCGAAGCGCGATTGCGCCTTGAGCAGGCGGGCGATCCTTCCGTCTATCCCGTCGAGCAGTCCGGCGATCAGGACCGCTATCACCGCCATTTCCCATTTCTGGTCGAATGCGAACCGCACGCCGGTCAGTCCCGCGCAAAGGGCAGCCGCCGTGATCGCGTTGGGCAGGACCGCGCGCAGTGTCAGCCCGCGGCCGAACCGCTTGCGTTGTGGCTTTTCATTCTCGGATGCCTTGGGGCCGATTGGTTCCGGCACTTCGCCTGAGTCCCCGTGGTTCACTGGCTAATGCCCTCGATCAATTGCTGCCGCCCGATCTCGGCAATCACCGTTTCACCGGCAACGACTTTCTGCCCCAGCAGGACCTTGGGATCGGTGCCGCGCGGAAGGAACACGTCGACCCTGCTGCCAAACCGGATCAGGCCGACTCGCTGCCCGACCGCAAGCATGTCGCCGGGCTTGACGAACGGCACGATCCGCCGGGCGACGAGGCCAGCGATCTGGGTGAAGCCGATCGGCAAGCCATCGCTGCGCTCGATCAGGATGTGCTGGCGCTCGTTTTCCTCGCTCGCCTTGTCGAGATCGGCATTCATGAATTTGCCGGGAATATAGATAACACGGCGGACCGTTCCACCGACCGGCGCGCGGTTGATATGGACGTCGAACACCGACATGAAAATCGACACGCGGGTGAACTTGCCATGGCCCAGCCCTTTCGAGCCCGCGGAATCATCCATCTGCAATTCGACCGGCGGCTCGACCTGCTCGATCAGGGTGACCAGGCCATCCGCCGGCGAAACGATCAGGTTCTCGTCCTGCGGAACGACCCGCTCGGGATCGCGAAAGAAGGCGAATATCCCGAGGCTCAGCAGCAGTAGCGGCCAGCCCACGATTTCCCAGTCGAGCCCGAGCAGGAAAACCAGGCTCGCAAAGATCGCGGCAACGCCGAATTTTCGTCCCTCGGGATGAATCGCGGGCCACCCCCAGGCGGCCTCTCCGCGCCCTCGATTGTCAAGCAGTTCACCGGCCATCAGCAATCCCTAGGGATTTGCTTGCCGCCTCACAAGCCATGAACATCCTCGACCTGCGCTCGAGCAGGAAAGGTAGTTGGGACGGGGCAGGATTGCCCTCCTGTCGTCTCGGCTACGCCTCGACTCCGACCGGCCATGGAGGTTCGCCATGAATGCCGGGGTGGTGGACAGGGCTGGATTCGAACCAGCGTACGCTTGCGCGGGCAGATTTACAGTCTGCTGCCTTTAACCACTCGGCCACCTGTCCACACCATCGCCGGTGGCGGGTCGCCCCGCAAATTTGGGGCCCTGAACACTTGTTTCCCAGGGACCCGGCCAGCCGAGAGGCGCCCCAATGGCGAACCACTGCTTGCCTGTCAATGGGACGGCTGGCAGGAGCGGCCCCAAACCCTTGTGAAGGAGTCTCCATGGCAAAGCGCGGTGACAAGCGGGCCCTGCGTGGACGCGCCGGCCGGATGCAGGGCGGCCGCGGCAGTGGCCGTGGCAGCCAGGGCCATGTCCGGCTATGGGGGCGCCACGCGGTCGAAGCGGCCCTCAGGAACCCGGCGCGCCGACACCGCAAGCTCTGGGCAACCCGCGAGGGGATCGACTCGCTCGACGGCGAACTGCCAGAGGACTTTCCGGTGGAATATGCCGAAGGAACCGATCTCGCCCGGTTGGTGGCACGCGACGCGCCGCACCAGGGCCTGGTGCTCGAATGCGAACCGCTGGAAGACATGCACCTCGACGACGTGCTTGACGCAGGCTCGGCCCGTCCGCTTGTGGTGCTCGACCAGGTGACGGATCCGCACAATCTGGGCGCCATCCTGCGCTCCGCCGCGGCCTTCGATGCAGCGGCAATCATTACCCAGGACCGCCACGCGCCGCCGGAGTCCGGAGTAGTGGCAAAGTCGGCGTCGGGCGCGCTTGAGATCGTGCCGTGGATCCGCGTCGTCAATCTGGCGCGGGCACTCGAACAGATGGCCGAAGCCGGCTATTGGCGGATCGGACTGGATGGAGAAGCGCAAGCAACGCTCGCCGAGGCCCTGCCCGCAGGTCCCGTCGCACTGGTGCTGGGAGCGGAGGGCGCGGGCATGCGCGACAATGTCGCGGCCCATTGCGACGCGCTCGCCCGCCTGCCGATCAGCGACGCGATGGAGAGCCTGAACGTATCCAACGCCGCCGCGATTTCACTCTACGCCGTGGCGACGCGGCCCTCCCCCTGAAGCACCCAAAAGGAAAGCCGCGACCGCACCGGGCAGTCGCGGCTCTCGCTTTGCCCGGTCGCGAGGCGGGGCGACCGCGGCAAGACCGAATTAGTTGTTTACCGAATCTTTCAAGCCCTTGCCGGCCTTGAATTTCGGCTGGGTCGACGCCTTGATGGTCATCGGCTCACCGGTCCGCGGATTGCGCCCGGTCGAAGCCTTGCGACGGGCGACCGAGAAAGTGCCAAAGCCGACCAGGCGAACCTCGTCCCCCCGCGCAAGCGTTGACGTGATCGTGTCGAAAACACCTTCGACTGCCTTGGTGGCGTCACCGCGTGAAAGACCGCTTGCTTCGGCGACTGCGCCGATCAGTTCGTTTTTGTTCATTGTCTAGGAACCCCCTCTGAGAAAGTGCCGGAATTGATTTGGATGTGAATCGCCTCTCGGATGGCGATGAATTGAGCGAGTTTTGTCCGTCCTGTCAAAGGCAAAACGCCCGCAAAAGTGCGGTTTTTGTCAATTCATGCTCCGTTTTCGACGAGTCGAGCGCAGCAGCCCGTCATAATCCGGCCAGCTTTCCGACTTCAGCGGGTCAATTGTTCCGGCCAACGGCTCCGAGTCGCTGCGCTGCAGCGAAGCTCAATGAGCCGTCGGCGACGCGATCCCCCCTGCCTGCCCCGGAGCCGGCTGGCTGGCCAGGTCATCCGCTTCGGTCCACTCGATCGGTTCAGGGACGGACGTCAAAGCCCGTTCGAGCACCTGGTCGACGTGACCGACCGGGACGATCTCCAGCCCCGACTTCACATTGTCCGGGATTTCGGCAAGGTCCTTCTCGTTCTCCTCGGGGATCAGCACGGTCTTGATTCCGCCGCGCAACGCCGCCAGCAGCTTCTCCTTGAGTCCGCCGATCGCCAGCACCCTTCCGCGCAGCGTAACCTCGCCGGTCATCGCCACATCGGGCCTGACGGGAATGCCGGAAAGCGCGGACACGATCGAGGTTACCATCCCGACACCCGCGCTCGGCCCATCCTTCGGCACCGCCCCTTCGGGCAAGTGGATATGGATATTCCTGCGCTGGAAGATCGAAGGCTTGATGCCGTAGGCTGGCGCCCGCGCCTTCACGAAGCTGAAGGCGGCCTGGACGCTTTCGTTCATGACTTCGCCAAGCTTGCCGGTGGTCTTGATTTCACCCTTGCCCGGCGTGGTCACCGTCTCGATGGTCAGCAGCTCGCCGCCGACCTCGGTCCAGGCCAGGCCGGTAACCGCGCCGACCTGCGCTTCTTCTTCGCTCATGCCGTGCTTGAATTTCCGCACCCCGGCGAAATCGCCGAGGTTGTCGGGCGTGATCGTGACACTCTTTTCCTTCTTTTCGAGAATCCGGCGCAGGCTCTTGCGGGCCAGCCGGGCGATCTCGCGCTCGAGCGTGCGCACACCTGCCTCGCGGGTGTAAAAGCGGATCAGGTCGCGCAGGCCCGCTTCGGTCAGCTCGAACTCGCCCTTCTTGAGACCATGCTGTTCGACCTGCTTGGGGATCAGGTGGCGCTGGGCGATCTCGACCTTCTCGTCCTCGGTGTAGCCTTCGAGCCGGATCACTTCCATCCGGTCTAGCAGCGGCCGGGGCAGGTTGAGACTGTTCGCCGTGGTGACGAACATGACATCGGACAGATCGATATCGAGTTCGAGGTAGTGATCCTGGAACTTCGAATTCTGTTCGGGATCGAGGACTTCAAGCAGGGCCGATGCCGGATCGCCCCGGAAATCCTGCCCGAGCTTGTCGATCTCGTCGAGCAGGAACAGGGGATTCGATGTCCCGGCCTTCTTCAGGTTCGAAACGATCTTGCCCGGCAGCGAGCCGATATAGGTCCGGCGATGGCCGCGGATCTCCGCTTCGTCGCGCACGCCGCCCAATGACTGGCGGACGAATTGCCGACCGGTCGCACGGGCGATCGACTTGCCGAGCGACGTCTTGCCGACGCCGGGCGGGCCAACGAGGCACAGGATCGGGCCCTTGAGCTTGTTGGTCCGGGCCTGCACCGCAAGATATTCGACAATCCGGTCCTTGACCTTGTCGAGCGCGTAGTGATCCTCGTCGAGGATCGCCTGGGCCTTGGCGAGATCCTTCTTGAGCCGGCTCTTCTTACCCCAGGGCAGGCCGAGCAGGACATCGAGATAGTTGCGGACCACGGTGGCCTCGGCGCTCATCGGCTGCATTGTCTTGAGCTTCTTGAGCTCGGCCTGGGCCTTGGCCTTGGCCTCCTTCGACAGTTTGAGCGTGTCGATCTTCGACTGGAGTTCGGCGATCTCGTCGACCTCGCCGCCTTCGCCGCCGCCCAGTTCGTTCTGGATCGCCTTGAGCTGTTCGTTGAGGTAATATTCGCGCTGGGTCTTCTCCATCTGCCGCTTGACCCGGCCGCGAATCTTGCGCTCGACCTGGAGCACCGACAATTCGCCCTCCATGAAGGAATAGGCCATCTCGAGCCGCTTGAGCGGATCGGGTTCGGTCAGCAGCGATTGCTTGTCGGAAACCTTGGCGGTGAGATTGGCCGCGACCGTATCGGCCAGACGCGCCGCGTCGTCGATCTCGGCGAGTTCCTCTTCGAGTTCTTCCGGCAGCTTCTTGTTGAGCTTGGCATATTCGGCGAACTGCTCGACCACCGAGCGCATCATCGCCGCCACCTCGGTCCCCGACGCAACCTCGGGCTCCACCGCCTCGACCTGGGCGACGACCAGTTCCCCCTCCTCGCGCAGTTCGACGAGCCTGGCGCGCTGGGTGCCTTCGACCAGCACCCGAACGGTCCCGTCGGGCAGCTTCAGCAGCTGGAGAACCTGGGCGATCACGCCCAGGTCGTAGAGGTCGTCGCGCTCCGGATCGTCGCAGCCCGGATCGAGCTGGGCGAGCAGGAAGATGTCCTTGGTTCCGGTCATCGCCTCTTCGAGCGCGGCGACGGATTTCGTACGACCGACGAAGAGCGGAACGACCTGGCCCGGGAAAACCACGATGTCGCGCAGGGGAAGGAGGGGGAGGAGATTCATAGGGTTTAGGTCCGTACTTCCATCGGCGCTTGCCGCGCCGCCAGAGGGCATCATGCCCTCTCTTGGTTGGCAATATGGTAACGCCTTCGCCACGCTGCAATGTCTGGTGCCGCGCAAGCTGTGGATGCACTGTGCGGCCGAAGCCAGGGTGACACAAGTGACAGATGTCACCTTCGCTGTCCGCCCCGGAAAGCTGAAATATTCGAGATGGTTAGAACCCCGAGGGTGACAGATCGAGCGTCCCGGGAAATTATAATCTTCTTGCTCGATTGTGAAAGAATGCGACTCTGCCGTCGGATGGCGGGCATAGGAATGGCGGGCGAGCATCGCCAGCTTGTCGCAGAAAACCGCAGGGTAGGAAAATCGAATGTCCGCTGACGACCCA
>NZ_DBNHSF010000178.1:0-6472 GCF_057143545.1 Candidatus Andeanibacterium sp. | reverse complement strand
TCGGGCAAAGTGCCTGTGGCTGGCGAGGAAGTGACCATTCCGCGCGGGACCGAGGTGATGCTCGACGTCAGCCCGCCCGAATTGCGCAGCCTGACGATCCAGGGCAAGCTGACCTTCGCCGACGAGCGCGACCTGGTGCTGACCACCGAGTGGATCTACGTCCCCGGCGGCGAATTGCAGATCGGCACGGAAGACAATCCCTTCCAGCACAATGCCACCATCACCCTGACCGACAAGGTCAAGGGCGAGGACATCAACACGATGGGCGACCGCGGGATCATGCTGATGCGCGGCACGCTCAACCTGCACGGCAACCGCACGCACACCTGGAGCAAGCTGTCGCAGACGGCAGAGAAGGGTGCCACCAGCATCGAGGTGCTCGATGCCTCGGGCTGGCGCGCGGGCGACGAGATCGTGCTCGCCTCGACCGACTTCAATCCGCGCCAGGCCGAGCGGCGCACGATCACTGCTGTCAACGGCAACACCGTCACCATCGATGCGCCGCTGCAATATATGCACTTTGGCGAAATTACCTTCGGGGTGGACGAGCGCGGCGAGGTTGCCAATCTTACGCGCAACATCAAGATCCAGGCGTCCGAGGATGCGGCGACGAACTATTTCGGTGGCCACATCATGGCGATGAGCGGCTCCAAGGCTTATGTCGACGGGGTCGAACTTTACCGCATGGGCCAGCATCTGACCCTCGCCCGCTACCCGATGCATTTCCACCTGCTCGGCGAAGGCGCGGGCATGTACATCCGCAATGCCGCGATCCATGACACGTTCAACCGCTGCGTCACCGTCCACGGCACCAATGACCTGCGGATCGAGAACAACGTGACCTACAACACGGTGGGCCACTGTTTCTTCATGGAAGACGGGATCGAGACCGGAAACACCTTCATCAGGAACCTGGCAATCCAGACCAAGTGTCATCCGACATTGGACTGCGTGCCTACCGATCTCGGCGCCAACGCAGAGAGAGAATCAAGGCAGGCGAATCCTGCTGCCTTCAGGGAGGCCAGCTTCCATGGCGGGAACACCCTGCTGCCTTCGGACAACACGGCGGCGTCCTTCTGGATCACCAACCCGGACAACAGCTATATAGACAATGTCGCGGCAGGTTCGGACTCGACCGGATTCTGGCTGTCCATCCCGGAGCACCCCAATGGCGCCTTCCTCGGCACGGAAATCGCCGCCAACACCTGGCCGCGCCGCACGCCGCTGCGAGCATTCAGGGGCAACACGGCGCATTCCAACTTCGACGGGTTCATGTTCGACCGCAACATCTATCAGGACAACACCTTTGGCCTGGCCACCATCCCTCTGCTGCCACTGGCGGACCCTACCGACCTTGAGGGCGAAGTGCTGGAAACGCACTTCGAGAACCTGACCGCCTACAAGAACCGCAATGGCGGGCTCTGGGGCCGTGGGGACATGTTCGTATACAGTAACCTGAAACTGGCCGACAATGCCATCGGCATGACGCAGGCCGCCGGTGACATTGGCAGCAACCCGTTCAATTCGCGGCTGGAAGATTCGCTGATCGTGGGCGAGACCGACAATATCGGAAATCCCACGACGCCCGAGGAAGTGGCCTATGGCCGCAGCCTGCCCAAGACGCTGATCCCCGATTTCCCGATCCGCGGCTACGAATACTACGATTACCGCGATGATGTGGTGAACACGACATTCGTGAATTTCCAGGACAATGATCTTCGCCGAACCGGCGCGCTGTCCTTCCTGCTGTTCACCAGCGCGGGGCTCAGTACCGGGAGCACGATAAAGGGTGCGCAATTCGTCAACGCCAAGCCGGTCTATTTCCCGAAATACGATGCCCGGTTCGATAACGACAACCGCGGCAACAACGCATACCGGACCCTGTCGTTTCGCGACCTCGACGGATCGGTGACCGGCATCCCCGCTTCCCAGGTCCTGCTCCACGACGGCGAGAATGACAGCGTCGTCACCGACGACAGCTGCGAAATTCATCCCAGCTGGAACGCCTCTGTGTGCACGGGCGATATCGGTCGCCTGAATCTTTCAGACGCCACAGGGGAACTTCCAAAGGGAGTCGATCTCAGTACGCGGACCGCCCGGTGGGCCTTGCTCTCTTCGCTCGGTCCGGATGCTCCGGACACGCCTCTCGCCCGGGCCCAGCGTGAAGCCCTGTTCTCCCGTCGTCCTCCGCAGGCGCCCATCGCGCTCATTCGCAATGGCAAGGAGTTCAAGATCAGCGGTGACATAAGTACCGTGCGTGCCGGCACCGAGATCGAGGTGAAGACCGAAAGGCCGGAAGTCACTCTCAGCCTGGCCGAAATGGACGAGGGGGCATGGGTCATTTTCGAACTGCCGGGCTTCACCCATGCAGCCTCCGGGACGCAGCAAGCCAGCATGGACGCATTGCGGGCAGCGGACGAGACCTCCTATTTCATCGACGGAGATACGATGTGGGTCAAGCTGGTGGCCGATCCTCCGGTCAGGGAGGTCATTCGACCAACGGACCTGCAAGCCAGCATAACGGTAAGCAGGGAAAACCTCGGCGGCTGACGCCTACATGAGCATCGCGACGGCGGCCTGGATCCGATCGTCAATTCAATAGGGCCTGTCCCCATTGATCGTGACGCGGTGCATCACCCGGCGCTGGCCGGAATAATCGTTCAGCGCATAATGCAGCGTCGCCCGGTTGTCCCAGAAGGCGACGTCTCCCGCCCGCCAGCGCCAGCGGCAGGTGAACTCCTCGCGGGTCGCCTGCTGCATCAGGAAGTCGATCAGCGGCTTCGATTCTTCCTCGGTCATGTCCTTGAAGCGCGGGGTGAACAGCCCGCTGACATAGAGCAGCTTCCTGCCGGTTTCCGGATGGGTGCGGACCAGCGGGTGCTCGGTTTCGTATTCGGCGGCCGCGCTGGGAGCGGATCTGACCGATGAGTCCTTGCTCCAGTCCTGCGAATAGAGGCCGTAGATCTTGGCCGGGGTGTGGACCATGGTCAGCCGGTCGAGCATATCGCGCATACCGGGCGAAAGCGTTTCATAGGCGATATACTGGTTGGCCCACAGCGTATCCCCACCGACCTCGGGCACTTCGAGCGCATAGAGGATCGAGCCGAGCGGCGGCTCTTCGAGATAGGTCACATCGCCGTGCCAGGCGCCGCCGAAATTGCGCGTGTCGCCCGGTTCCTTGCGCACTTCGATGATATAGGGATAATCGTCCATCCCCTTGACCTGATCATGCAGGCCAAGCGTGCCGAAGCGCTCGGCAAAGGCAAGGTGCTGTTCGGGCGTCATTTTCTGGCCGCGAAAGAAGATCACCAAATTCTCGTTCAGCGCCCGGCGGATCTCGGCGATGACTTCGCCGTCGAGGTCCTGCGCCAGGTCGACTCCGCCAATCTCCGCGCCGAGCGTCGCGGCGACCGGCGAGACGGAGATGTGGCGGTATTCGGACATCACTGTGCGGCCCTGTGCGCTTCCGCCTCGGTGTCCATCTCGCGCACCGGGTTCTCAGGCCCGGTGCCGCGGTTGGGGATGAAGTCGTTGAGCACATTGCGGCGCTTGATCAGCCATTTGCCGTCGACCCGCGCGAATTCGTCCTCATAGGCGCCGTAAGTGCCGATCTTGGGCTCGTCGTTCGGGCCGTGATTGGCCATTTCGAGCCATAGCGAGCGTGCCCAGGCGCGGTCGCCTTCGACCCGGATCGAACTCTGCAGGATTACGTGGCGCAGTTTCGCCGGCTTGCCATCGGCGGTGTGGTAGAAGCGCCCGATCCCCTCGCTGAACCGCACGACCGCCTCGCGGATCGCGTCGCGGCCCTTATAGGTCCCGCTGGCGAATTCGAGCTCGCCATCCTCGGCGAAGGTGCCGACATAGGCATCCCAGTCGAAATAATCGATGGCGAACAGATAGCGCGCCATGAGGTCCTCGATCTCGGCCCGGTCCTGCCCGTAAGCGTCCGCATAATCGGGCGGCAGGGTCACCTCCTGCGCGGCAAGTGGTGCGGCCAGGGCCGAAAGGGCTGCGGCGACCATTACGGTTTTTATCGACATCGGGCTCACTCCCTGTGTTCTAGTTTTCCCAATCCTCGTTCGCCCGCGCGATGAGGTAATGATGGATCGCCTCGGCCTCTTGCTGGCTCACCAGATCGGCAAAGCTCGCCATGCCCTTGCGGGCCAGGCTACCCCCGATCACGATCTCGAGGAATGCCTCATGCGTTGCGGGCGACATGTGGCGCAGATCCTTGATCCCGCCGCGTGCCGCCGTGCCGTGGCACAGGGCGCAGTTCTCGCCATAGAGAAGCTCGCCCAGCGCGACCTGTTCGGGCGTCCCGGCAAGCCTGGGCGGCGCCGAGAGCTCCGGCACGACAAAGCTTTCGGCCGGCATCGGCGGCAGTTGCGCCGTCCCGCCGAGCTTGAATACCAGCAGCCGCGGCGGGCCAAGGAACAGGCGGGAGTAAGCCGCGCGCTCGACATGGGCGAGGCCCCCGCCCCACCCGGCATTGACCGCGATATATTGTTCGCCGTCGACCATGTAGGTGATCGGCGCGGCGATCGGGACTTGCTGCACCGGCATTTCCCAGACCTTCTCGCCGGTGTCGGCGCGATAGGCGGCGAATGTGGTCCCGATATTGCCCTGAAATACCAGATTGCCCGCGGTGACGAGCACCCCACCCGAACCCTTCTGCTCCTTGGGCGTGCGCCACACTTCGCGCTGGGTTGCCGGATCGATCGCCACCAGCCATCCGCCCGAATGGGCATCGGCATATTCGGCGTGCTGCCGCCTGAGATCGTCGTCGCCGCGGAAGCTCGTGCCGAGCCCGCCGCGGGCGGGATCGTAATTCTCCGCGAGGCCATAGCTCATATAGGTCTCGGTCACCGGGATATAGACCAGCCCGGTCAGCGGGCTGTAGGCCATCGGGTTCCAGTTATGCGCGCCGCCCGCGCCGGGCGAGACCATCACCGGCACTTTTCCGTAGCGCGCCTCGGGGATTTCGACCGGGCGTCCTGTCGCCAGATCGACACGGCTGGCCCAGCTGATCGGGACGAGCTTTTCCGCGCTCAAGAGCTCGCCGGTTTGGCGGTCGAGAACATAGAAGAACCCGTTCTTGGGCGCCTGCATGATGACCTTGCGCGGCTTCCCGGCAATCTCGATGTCGGCCAGGATCATCTGCTGGGTCGCGGTGTAATCCCACTGTTCGCCCGGCGTGGTCTGGTAGTGCCAGCGATATTCGCCGGTCTTCGCATCGAGCGCGACGATCGAGGCGAGGAACAAATTGTCGCCACCGCCGGGGCTGCGATAGTCCCGCGCCCAGGGCGAGCCGTTGCCGGTGCCGATATAAATGAGGCCGAGTTCGGGATCATAGGACATCGAATCCCACACCGTGCCGCCGCCGCCCTGCCGCCACCATTCGCCGGTCCAGGTGGTCGCGGCCATTTCCATCGCTTCGTTCTCGAAGCCGGCCGCGGGATCGCCGGGCACGGTATACCAGCGCCAGAGCAGCGTGCCGTCATTGGCATCGTAGGCGGAAACATAGCCCCTGACGCCCAGCTCCGCCCCGCCATTGCCAATGAAGACCTTGCCGTCGAACACGCGCGGCGCGCCGGTGATGGTGTAAGGTTGTTCGGGGTCGGTGGTCTGGACCGACCAGCGCTCCTCGCCGGTCGCGGCATCGATCGCGATCAGCCGTCCGTCGAGCGCAGCCACAAGGATTTTTCCTTCCCATGCAGCCAGCCCGCGTGACACGATGTCGCAACAGGCCATCCTGCCATAGCGGAGCGGGACCTGCGGGTCGTAACGCCACAGCACCTTGCCGGTCGCGGCGTCGTATGCGGTAGTGATGTTCCACGGCTCGGTGTTGTAGAGCACCCCATCGATCACGAGCGGGGTCGCTTCCTGCCCGCGGTCGGTGGTGAGATCGGCGAACCAGGCCAGGCCAAGTTGGCCGACATTGTCGAAGTTAATCTGGGTCAGCGGCGAGAAGTGCTGTTCGTCATAGGTGCGTCCGGTCGCCATCCAATCGCCGTGATGGGTATCCGCGTCGAGCATTGCCCCGTGGTTCACCCAGGCTGGCTGGTCGATCACCAGGGTCCCGGCGGAAAGCAGGACCAGCGCCGAAACCGCCAGCACGGTGCGCGCCAGCTTGTTCGCAGCACGCATCATTGCCCGTCGCTCACGATCACGCGTTCCTCGAACAGGCGGGTCAATTCGTCTTCGTCGGTCCGCTCATAGACGAGATCGGCCGGGTTGGCGCCATTCTCGGCCGCAATCGCGGCGAGCCTGCCACCGCCAAGATAGAGCGTGTCGGGTTCGATCTCGGCAATTGGGTCCTGGTAGGCCTCGTCCATGGTGACGATGGTCCAGCCATCGGCCTCCAGAGCTTCAACCAGGTCCACCATGAACAGCGCGGCGATGTCGGTCTCATGCAGCAGCAGTACATGCGCGGGTGATCGATCCAACACGCGCTGCGCCATGTCTTCGTAGA
>NZ_DBNHSF010000177.1:0-12403 GCF_057143545.1 Candidatus Andeanibacterium sp. | reverse complement strand
GCTCCCGACCGGGCATCGCAAACAAGCCTTTGACCGGCGCCTGCCGACCGGATAGCCACCGTTTCTGCAGGCGTTTGGGAGAGGGCCTCGGTACATGAAGACAATTGAGGATCGGCGGGGCGGCCTTCGCCTGGTGATCGCCGTGATGCTGATCGGGGCCGCCGCCTTGCTCGGTCAGAAGCTGTTCGCACAGGCGCCCTTTGCATTGCCAACAGTCGACCCCGAGACGCTCGCGCAGGGGGAACAGGTCTATGCCGATAGCTGCGCCGCTTGCCACGAGAACATCGCCACCCATGCGCCGAGCAAGGTTTCGCTCGCCACGCTTTCGCCCGAAACGGTGCTGCACATCCTCACCGACGGGCGGATGAAGACACAGGCCGCCCAGCTCTCCACCGCGCAGAAGGAAGCAGTAGCACAGTCGGTGACCGGCAAACCCTTCGGCGCTATCCCGCCCGCCCCGCCAATGCCGCGCTGCACCGGTGCCGCCGCGCAATTCGATTTCAACGAACCCCCGATATTCGAAGGCTGGGGGCTCGATGCGCGCAACAGCCACGCGATCCCGACCGCGACCGCCGGGCTGACCCGCGCCAATGTCGGCAAGCTCAAGCTCAAATGGGCGTTCGCCTTCCCACAGGTGCTCGATGCCCGCTCGCAGCCGGCGCTGGCTGGCGGCGCGATCTATGTCGGGGGTTCGGACGGCACGCTCTACGCGCTCGACCGCGAGACTGGCTGCGTGCGCTGGACCTACAAGGCGACCGGGGCGATCCGTAGCGGAGTGGTGGTCGCCCCTTGGCGAGCGGGCGATAGCGCGGCCCGGCCGATGCTCTATTTCGGCGATGGCTTCGGCAATGCATACGGGCTCGACGCCCGCACCGGCGAGGAACGCTGGGTGAAGCGCACCGACACCCATCCCGCGGCCGGTTTGACCGGCACGGCGACCCTTTATGGCGACATGCTCTATGTCCCGGTCGCTTCGGTCGAGGAAGGCACCGCCGGACAGCCGAATTATGAATGCTGCACCTTCCGCGGATCGCTCCTGGCGCTCGACGCCAAGACCGGGGCGGAGCGCTGGCGAACCTGGCTGGTGGGCAAGCCCCTGCCGCGCGGTGTCGGAGAGAGCGGCGTGATGCGGTATGGCCCCTCGGGTGTGGCAACATGGTCGGCGCCGACGGTCGATCCGGATCGCCGCCTGGTTTACGTGGCGACAGGCGACAATTATTCGGATCCGGCTACCCCGCTGAGCGACGCGATCGTCGCGATGGATATGTATCGCGGAACCATCCGCTGGGCGACGCAGGTGACCCAGGGCGACGTGTGGAACGCAGGCTGCTTCTACCAGCCCAAGAATCCCAATTGTCCCGAAGGCGAAGGGCCTGACTACGATTTCGGCGCCTCCACCATCCTCGCCAAGGTCGATGGCAAGGATTACCTGCTGGCGGGGCAGAAATCCGGCATCGCCTATGCCTTCGATCCCGATACCGGCAAGGAGCTGTGGCAGACCCGAGTAGGCCGCGGCGGGATCTTCGGCGGCGTGCATTTCGGCATCGCTGCCGAGGGCGCGCGGCTGTTCGTGCCGATCTACGACGTTGGCGAGACGATCGACACCGACCTGCCCGCAATGCCCGGCCTCTACGCGCTCGACATCGCTTCCGGGTCGCGCCTGTGGTCGTCTCCGGCAGACAATATCTGCGGCACGACGCCGCTGTGCTCTCCTGGCTATTCGGCGGCGATCAGTGCCACTCCGGAACTCGTGTTCGCCGGTTCGACCGATGGCCACATGCGGATCTTCGATGCCGCCACCGGCGCGGTGTTGTGGGACGAGGATACCAACCGGCCTTACACCACCGTCAACGGCGTAACCGGCCACGGCGGCTCGATGAGCGGTTCAAGCGCACCGCTGGCGGTGGATGGAACGCTGATCTTCAACTCGGGCTATGCTTTCCTCGGCAAGATGCCGGGCAATGTCCTGCTGGTGTTCGAGGCGGAGTAGGCCCATCAAGTCACTGACATAAGGCCGCAGGCAGGGGGGAAGATCGCCATGGAAACGGGTGCCACATCAATATCGCAACAGGGTGGCGGAGGGCTGGCGAGCCCGCGTTACCAATCCCTGCTGGTCGCCCTGCTGGGGGTCAATATGGGGATCGTGTTCCTCGACCGGAACGCGTTCAACCTCCTGGCGCCGATGATCCAGCCAGAGTTCGGGCTCAGCAATACCCAGATCGGGATGATCACCGGCATCCTCGCGGCGACCTGGGCGCTGTCGAGCTTCGGCCTCAACCGGCTCGCCGACATCACCGGCAAGAGCAAGATGCTGCTGGTCGTCGCGACAATCGTCTTTTCGCTGGCATCGATCAGCTCGGGCCTCGCCGTCGGCTTCCTGACCTTGCTCGCAGCGCGCGCCCTGATGGGGCTGGCGGAAGGCGGGCTGCCGCCGCTCAGCACCCATATCGTCAGTTCCGAGGTCGCGCCCGAACGGCGCGGGCTTGCGATCGGCGTACTCTCGACCGTGGGCATCAACGCCATTCCGATGCTCGGCCCGATCGTGATCGTCGGGATAGGGACGCTCTATGGCTGGCGCGAGGCATTCTGGATCGCGGGTGTTCCCGGCCTCATCCTCGCGGGCCTGATCTGGATGTTCGTGCGCAACCCGCCGCGCAATGCGCTGCATGAGGACGCACCCAAAGGCAGCGTCATTCCCCTGCTCAAGGTCCGCAATATCCGCTTCACCATGGCGCTGGCGACGCTAAACATGACTTTCTTTGCCGGATTCCTCGGCTTCGGGCCGCTCTATCTCGTCAACGTGCTCGGGCTCAGCAACGAAATGATGGGCATCGTGCTGACTTCATCGGCGGCGGCCGGGATCTTCTTCGGCTTCTTCTTCCCGATGCTGTCCGACCGCGTGGGCCGGAGACCGGCGATCATCAGCAGCTTCCTTGTGGCCGCCCTGGGAACGGTCCTTCTCGCGACCAGCGACGGCAATCTGGCGCTCGTGTTCATCGGAGCCATGCTGGCAGGGGCAGGCTCGACCGGTTCGGGCATCCTGATCATGGTCGTCATACCCGGCGAATCCGCCCCGCCCCATCTCAAGGCGACCGCCATGGGCTTCAACGCGGCGGTCGGCGAAATGCTCGGCGCAGGCGCGATGCCGATCGTAATCGGCCTGTTCGCAGACGAGTTCGGACTTTCGATCCTGCCCTGGTTCCTGCTGGTGGTGATTGCGCTCCTGGTCGCGGTGACGCTGGGCCTGAGGGAGACCGCCCCGCGCCTGGTCGAACGGGCGGCTGCCGCTCCGGCCTAGCCGAAAGAGCGCTTCACCTGTGCCAGAAGGGCCAGACCAGCTGGCGGAAGAAGCCTTCCGGCGCGGTGATGCCGTCTACACCATAGCCGGCGGGCCATCGATCATCCGGCAGGTAATGGGTTCCGAACCAGCGATCGAGCATCGGCAGGTGGACCGCGAAATTCTTGTCGCGGGCATCGCTTTCGATCGCGTGGTGCCAATGGTGAAAACGCGGCATCGCGATCCACCGCTCAAGCCAGCGGGCGCGGGGCGCGAAATTCGCATGGATGAAGACCGCGTGCACCGAAACCAGTGCCAGATAGGCGTAGATCGCAGCCTGCTCGAACCCAACGACCAGCAACGCCAGCAGCACCAGCCCCCTTGTCGCGATCACATCCACAAGGTGCAGCCGCGATCCCGCCAGCCAGTCCATCGTCTCGGCCGAATGATGCACTGCGTGGAAACGCCACAGGAACGGCACGGCGTGGAACGCGCGGTGGACCCAGTATTGCATCATGTCCGCCACCAGCACGCAGGCGACGAATTGCAGCACGATCGGGATATCCGCCACCGACCGCTGCAGGACCGGGATCGCGATCACCGATCCGAGCCAGACGGCCGGCGCCAGCACCAGCACGCTCATCAGCTGGACCAGAGCGTGGCTGAAGAAGAAATACTGCGAGTCGGTCAACCAGCCGCGCCGGAAAGGTCCCTGTTCGCGCCGCAAGGCGAACAGCCGTTCGAGCGGCACGAACAGCACGGCGGTGGAGAGCGTGCCCAGTATGAACCAGTCGAGACCCAGATAGACTGCATTGCCGCCTGCCCGGCCGATCTCGACCCCGCCCGCGCCCAAGGCCAGGGCGAGGGTCGCCAACATCAGCCCGGTGACTCCCAGCGTCTTCTTTCGCCGGAGAAGCAGCGAGAGCCCCGAAAGCGCCAGCACCGCGAAGATCGACAGATCGATCGCCAATCGGACCAGTTCGAGCGGGTAAAGGCCGCGCAGTTCGGGCAGGGTCAGCCATGCGGGAAAATGCAGGCACAGCACGGCCGCCACGCTCAGCAGGCCGAGCAACACCGCCAACACGCCGCTGATCCAGCCGGTGCCGAACCGGCGCGGCGCCGCGTCGGCGAAGATGCGCGTCAGCCAGAGTTCCGCCGACCAAGAATTCCGCACTGCCAATTCCCGCCCTCCCCGGTCCGTCTGGTAAAGCCCCTCTCTTGGGGAACAAAGGCTTTTTGCGGTGGCACAGTGCGACCCAACTCCCTATGGGGGCGCCATGAAAATCGTTATCGCTTCCGATCATGCCGCTGTCGCGCTCAAGGCCGAGCTGGCCGAGTGGCTGCTCGAGCAGGGCCACGAGGTCAACGACCTCGGCCCGAACTCGACCGACAGCGTCGATTATCCCGACTATGGCTACGCCC
The DNA here is from genome assembly GCF_057143545.1 of Candidatus Andeanibacterium sp. Lineage (NCBI taxonomy): Bacteria > Pseudomonadati > Pseudomonadota > Alphaproteobacteria > Sphingomonadales > Sphingomonadaceae > Candidatus Andeanibacterium > Candidatus Andeanibacterium sp. The sequence goes on along the minus strand of NZ_DBNHSF010000177.1, from coordinate 7,704 downwards.
TGGCCGAAGTGATTTCCTCGGGCGGGGCCGAGCGGGGCGTTGCATTATGCGGCACCGGCATCGGCATCTCGATCGCGGTCAACCGCTTGCCGAAGGTGCGCTGCGCGAGGGTATCCGAACCGCTCTCGGCCAAGCTCGCGCGCGAGCACAATGACGCCAATGTCATCGCGATGGGCGCGCGGATCATCGGCGTCGAAATGGCCAAGGCCTGCCTCGACGCCTTCCTCGCCACGGATTTCGGCGGGGATCGCCACCAGCGCCGGGTCAACAAGCTTTCCAATCCCCCGCAGGAACCCCTGAAATGAGTTCTTCGCCTGCCGACATGACCGACCACTTACAGCATTTCTGGCACGATACGCTGGAACAGGCCGATCCCGAGGTCTATTCCGCGATCCGCAAGGAACTGGGCCGACAGCGCGACAAGATCGAATTGATCGCGAGCGAGAATATCGCTTCGCCCGCCGTCCTCGAAGCGACCGGCTCGGTCTTCACCAACAAATATGCCGAAGGCTATCCGGGCAAACGCTATTATGGCGGCTGCGAATATGCCGACATCGTCGAGACGCTGGCGATCGAACGGGCGAAGAAGCTGTTCGGCTGCCAGTTCGCGAATGTCCAGCCCAACAGCGGCAGCCAGATGAACCAGGCGGTATTCCTCGCGCTGCTGGAACCCGGCGACACCTTCATGGGCCTCTCGCTCTCGGCGGGCGGGCACCTCACCCACGGCTCGCCCGTCAATATGAGCGGCAAATGGTTCAATGTCGTGCCCTACGGCGTGCGCCGGGAAGACCAGCGGCTCGACATGGACGAGATCGCCCGGCTGGCGCATGAGCACAAGCCCAAGCTGATCATCGCCGGGGCAACTGCCTATCCGCGCCATTGGGATTTTGCCCGGTTCCGCGAAATCGCGGACGAAGTCGGCGCCTGGCTGCTGGTCGACATGTCGCATTTCTCGGGGCTGGTCGCGGGCGGAGCGCACCCCCACCCCTTCCCGCACGCCCATGTCGTGACCACGACCACCCACAAGAGCTTGCGCGGTCCGCGCTCGGGGATCATCCTCACCAATGACGAGGACCTTGCCAAGAAATTCAACATGGCGGTGTTCCCCGGCATGCAGGGCGGCCCGCTGGTGCATGTGATTGCCGCCAAGGCGGTCGCCTTCCACGAGGCCTTGCGGCCCGAATTCCGGACCTATGCCGCGCGGATCGTCGAGAATGCCAAGGCGCTTGCCGCGAGCCTCGCCGAAAACGGCCTCGGTATCGTTTCCGGCGGGACCGACAACCATCTGATGCTGGTCGACCTCACGGCCAAGGATGTGACCGGCAAGGCCGCCGAAAAGGGCCTCGATCGCGCCTATCTGACCTGCAACAAGAACGCGATCCCGTTCGACCAGCGCTCGCCCTTCATCACTTCGGGCGTCAGGCTTGGCTCACCCGCCGGCACGACGCGCGGTTTCGGCCCGGCCGAGTTCCGCAAGGTTGGCTCCCTGATTGCGGAAGTGGTAGAAGGTTTGCGCAAGAACGGCGACGAAGGCGACGCGCAGGTCGAGGAAAGCGTCCGTCGCCGCGTCTCAGAATTGTGCGAAGCGTTCCCAGTCTATCCCGGGAGGTAGTGATGCAGGAGCCTGACAACAGGAATGGCGGCAACGAGCTGATCGAGGCCGCAAAGAGCGAAATCTCGGCAATGGGCAAGCAGGGGATGGATCATCCCTCGACCAAGCCGGTCCTGATCGGTGCGGCGATCGGGGCCGCTGTCGGTTATTTCCTGCTTGGCGGTTCGTGGTTCCTCGGACTGTTCGTTGGTGCCGCGATCGCGCTTTACCAGCGGATCAAGAAATAGGCCCACGCAACAATGCGATGCCCGTTCTGCGCGCATGACGACAGCCAGGTAAAGGATTCGCGCCCGACCGAGGACAACACGTCGATCCGCCGCAGAAGGCAGTGCGAAAGCTGCGGTGCCCGCTTCACGACTTTCGAGCGCGTGCAGTTGCGCGACATCACCGTGATCAAGAGCGACCAGCAGCGCGAGGCGTTCGAGCGCGCCAAGATCGAGCAATCGGTTGCCCTGGCCTGCCGCAAGCGGAGCATCCCGCAGGAACGGCTCGACCAACTGGTCTCGGGGATCCAGCGGCAAGTCGAGACCTTGGGCGATGCCGAAATCCCGTCCTCGCGGATCGGCGAAATGGTGATGGACGGTTTGCGGCAGCTCGACAGCGTTGCCTATATCCGCTTCGCCAGCGTCTATCGCGATTTCTCCGAAGCGCGCGATTTCGAGGAATTTGCCAGCAGCGTGCGCGATGTCGGCAAGGGCTGAACCGCCGATCATCGTGCTCGTGCGCCCGCAACTGGGCGAGAATATCGGCAAGGCGGCCCGGGCAATGCTCAATTTCGGGCTTACCGAATTGCGGCTGGTATCGCCGCGCGACGGCTGGCCCAACCCTTCCGCCGGGCCGGCGGCCTCGGGGGCCGATAGCGTGCTGGAACAGGCGCAGGTTTACGAAACCACCGAAGCGGCGATCGCCGACTGCAGCCATGTCTATGCCACCACCGTGCGCAAGCGCGGCGTCACCAAACCGGTTGTCACGCCGGAAAAGGCGGCGGGCGAAATTGTCGCCCAGCAGGGACGCAGCGCCATCCTGTTCGGACGCGAAGCCAGCGGACTCGAGACGGAGGATGTCGCGCTCGCCAAGGCCATCCTGACGGTCCCGATCAATCCCGATTTCGGCTCGCTCAACCTCGCCCAGGCGGTGATCCTGGTCGCCTATGAGTGGTCGAAGCATCGCCAGCTGGTCCTGCCGACACTGGAAGACCTGCCTCCTCCGGCCACGCAGGAGGAACTGGAAGGTATGATCGGGCAGTTCGAGGAACTGCTTGAACCAAAGGGCTATTTCCGGCCCAAGAGCCGTGCGAAGGCAACGAAGCTGACCTTGCGGAACATCCTCACCAAGCCGCAATGGAACGCGCTCGAGGTCAGGACCCTGCGCGGCGTCCTTTCCGCGCTGTCTCGAAACTCCTGATATTCGAACATATCGTTGATTATGTCCGAAACAATTGACGTGGCGGGTCATATCGTTAGTGTTCCGCTCACCCTATGTTCAGGATTTTCCTTCCATGGATATTTGGAAGGCAACGGAGAGTAATAATGAGACTGATTTGGATGGCAGCAGGAATTGCACTTGCGGCGGCCGGCACCGCTCATGCGCAGGACAGCGATAGCGCAGAGTCCAAGGAAGAAAAGGTCATCTGCAAGACCGAAAAGGTCCTTGGCTCGCGGACGAAGACCAAGAAGATCTGCATGACCCAGGTGGAATGGGACAGACTGGCGGCCGAGACGCAGCAGGACGTGAATAACCTCACCCGCAACCGGCAGCTTGGCGGCGAAACCGGCACCGGCGGACCGGGCTGAGCCATTCCCGATTGACTTTTCGACTGCGAGCGGCCATTGGCGCCGCTCACTTGGGAGCCCGCCGGATTCCGGCGGGTTTTCCGATTGGCCCCGCATCCGGGTGAAGCGGTGGCCGCGGCGGGCAAATGCCTCGCCGGTGCGTTCCCGGATCCAGGTGCCGCCATTGGGGTGGCGCGAGCAAATTGGAGACGACTTATGTCGAAGCGCAAGAGCGCCAAGCACAAACTCGATCGCCGCATGGGCGAGAATATCTGGGGCCGGCCGCACAGCCCCGTGAACCGCCGGAGCTATGGCCCGGGCCAGCACGGCCAGCGCCGCAAGGGCAAGACGTCGGATTTCGGCCTGCAGCTGCGCGCCAAGCAGAAGCTCAAGGGCTATTACGGCGACGTGACCGAAAAGCAGTTCAAGCGCACCTACCAGGAAGCGTCGCGCATGAAGGGCGATACCGGCCAGAACCTGATCGGCCTGCTCGAACGCCGGCTCGACATGGTCGTGTATCGGGCGAAGTTCGCCCCGACCGTGTTCGCCGCCCGCCAGCTTGTCAGCCACGGGCATATCCGCGTCAACGGCGTGAAGTGCAACATCGCCAGCCGCCGGATCGATGTCGGCGATATCATCTCGCTCGGCGGCAAGGCCAAGGAAATGGCGCTGGTGATCGAGGCCCAGGGCCTGCCCGAGCGCGATATTCCCGACTATGTGGTTCCCGACGGCAACGACAAGGTTTCCTTCAGCCGCATTCCGACGCTCGACGAAGTGCCCTATCCGGTAACGATGGAGCCCAACCTGGTCGTCGAATTCTATTCGCGCTGACCCTCATACAGCTGCGAAAATCGGGGGCGGTCCGCAAGGGCCGCCCTTTTTTATCGGCCCAACCAGTTCGCAAGAAAGCGATCGATATCCATCAGCATGTTGGCGCGCGCCCAGGTGTCATCGATGTAATGATCGCGCCCGTCATACTCGACAAGATTGACCCATTTCCCTGCCTCGCTTAGCCGGTTGCGCATCAACCTGGACTGGCTGACACCGACGTTCTGGTCCTCCGACCCGTGAAACAGCAAGACCGGCGCCCCGAAACGCTCCGCGTTCCTGGCAGGGCTTCCTTCCCGGATATGCGGGCCATCGCCGATCATGTCCGAAACCAGTCGGAAGTTCGTGAAATCGCGGCTTTCCTCGCGCAGTGCCTCGAAGTCGGTAACCGGAGCAATCGCGACGACGGCCTTGTACAGATCGGGATCGAGAACCTGAGACTGCAAGGCGGCGTAACCTCCATACGACCAGCCCACGATTGCCAGCCTTTGGGGATCGGCGATACCTTGGCCGGCAAGCCATCGTCCGGCATCGTTCACATCGCTGACGGCCACCCGCCAGGCCTGGAATCCGTTGCGCCCGAACCAGTCGGACCCGTATCCCGCCGATCCGCGATAATTTGGCTGGAGGACCGCGTAGCCACGCGCGACGAAGAACTGAACCAGCCAGTCAAAGCCCCACTCGTCCCGTGAACTGGGCCCTCCATGCGGCATGACAATCGCCGGGAGGTTTCTCTCATCCGAATTCGGCGGGAGCGTCAGATAGGCCGGGATCATGGTCCCGTCGGATGCCGGGAATTCGATGGGCCTCATTTTGCCCATTTCCCGTCCAGCCATGCCTTGCCGGACCGGCAGCAATTCCGAGAGCTGCCTGGTTTCCTTTTCGTAGAGGTAGATCATGCCCGGATCGACGTCGCTCGAGGCAATGATCAGCAGGCGCGATTCATCGGCACTGGCATCGACAATGTTGACCAGAGGCTGGCCGGGAAGGGCCGCACGAAGTGCGGACGACAATCGCGCGAGCTCCTGGTCGAAATAGGCGATCTCGCGCTTCTCCGTGGCATAGCTTGCGCCGACCACACGTTTCTTCCTGCCGATGCGGATAAAGGAATCGACGTCCGCATCGTCTCGCGAAAGCAGGATTTCAAGCTTGCCATTGCCATCAAGCGAAACAGTTGCCGCCGCATCGAAGCCGCCGACATCGACAAAACCGTAAGCCACGTTCCTGGCCGCATCTGCAGCAACCGGGTAGAACTCCTGTTCGCTATCGGCGAGCTTCAATTCCTCCCAGCGCCTTGAATCGGCGGGCCGATAGAAATAGCTGCGATCGTCCCGACGATAGCCGCTGCCGTCGAGCTCTTGCCTGACCTTCAGACGCACCTGGCCATTTTCGTCCGCTGTATAGCTGACGATCGCCAAATCCGGGTTTTCGACCTTCTTGCGCTTGCCGTTGGTGACATCGACCGTTTCGACGCCAAGCCCCAGGTCGGTCTCACCCAATCTGGTCCCGGTGGAGATCTCCGGCACCCAGTTGCGGGTCATGAGTACGCCGTTGGGTTCGTCTTCGAGATCGAGCGCAAGGATGGTGCCGCCAAACTGCTGCAATCGAGTGGCGTTTCGGCTGTCTTCGGCGGTCAACTGGACAGCTTCCTTGCCCTGGTCATCGATGGCAACCAGGCGTGTGAAGCTCAGATAGTTCCCGTCATTCTTGAATATATAGAGAACCCTGCAGGCAAGCCGTTCCTCGTTTGCCCATTCGCAACTGAGCAATTGGGAATCCGGGTCTGCATGAGCCAGAATCGTCCGCGGTTTTCCGCCGCCGGAGCCCAACTCCACGATATTGAGCGCTTCGGTCGAATGGGCAACCGTCGTCAGATAGGCGATCCGGTTACCGGAAGGAGAGATGCTGATATCGAGAACGGTGGGCGGCGTGCCGAACACGGTCGCGACTTCCTCCAGCGGTTCCTGGGCGAACAGCGGTGAGGCGTAAGGACCCCCGGCTGCAATCGCCAAAGCAAATGCAATTCTTCTCAATTGAGCCCCCTCGAAGTTCCAGTTTGCTTGATAGCGACTCAGAATTCAAAGTGAAGGAATCATTTTTGTATGTAGTTGGACCTGAATTCGGATACGAATTTCGAAAAGCACTGTTTGGCGATCGCATCGCGCATCGCCTGCATCAGGTCCTGGTAGAACGTCAGATTGTGCTCGGTCAGCAGCATCGCGCCGAGGATCTCGCCGCATTTTATCAGGTGGTGGAGATAGGCGCGGCCGAATTGCGTGCAGGCCGTGCAGCGGCACGCTTCATCGAGCGGAGCGGAATCTTCCGCGTAGCGCGCATTGCGCAAATTGAGCGGGCCCGACCAGGTGAAGGCCTGCCCATTGCGGCCCGAACGGGTCGGCAGCACGCAATCGAACATGTCGATCCCGCGTTCGACCGCGCCGACGAGGTCGTCGGGCTTGCCGACCCCCATCAGGTAGCGAGGCGCGGATTCCGGTAGCTGACCAGGGGCGAAATCGAGCGTCGCGAACATCGCTTCCTGGCCCTCGCCGACCGCCAGGCCTCCGATCGCATAACCGTCAAACCCGATTTCGGTCAGCGCCTGCGCGCTGCGCTTGCGATGCTCCTCGTCGAGCGCGCCCTGCTGGATGCCGAACAAGGCTGCTCCTGCCGCATGTTCGCCACCGGCGTCGAATGCATCGCGGCTGCGCCTGGCCCAGCGCATCGAGAGCTCCATGCTCCGCGCAATGACATCGCGCTCCTGGTCGGCGCGCGGGCATTCGTCGAACGCCATGACGATGTCCGAACCCAGCAGGCGCTGGATCTCCATCGAACGTTCAGGCGTCAGCAGGTGCTTCGTTCCGTCGAGATGGCTCTGGAACGAGACCCCTTCCTCGGTGATCTTCCTGAGCTCGGCAAGGCTCATCACCTGGTAGCCGCCACTGTCGGTCAGGATCGGCCGCTGCCAGTTCATGAAGCGATGCAGCCCGCCCAGCTTCGCGATCCGCTCGGCTCCGGGCCGCAGCATCAAATGATAGGTATTGCCGAGGATGATATCGGCGCCGGTCTGGCGAACGGCTTCGGGCTTCATCGCCTTGACCGTCGCCGCAGTCCCGACCGGCATGAAGGCCGGTGTGCGGATTTCGCCGCGCCGCATCGCAATTGTGCCCGTGCGTGCCTTGCCGTCGGTGGCGTGGATGGTGAAACGGAAACGAGTCATTTCCCGCGTTTACAGAGGCAGGCGGGGGGCGCAAAGCATCCTTCGAGACGCCTTCAGTCCAAGTCTTCAGGCTCCTCAGGACGAACGGCACAAAAAGTCCCGAGGAGGGTTTGAGGCCGCAGGCTGAATGCCCCCTCGAAGGACCTAACCGCGCAAGCGCCAGCCGGTGCGGAAGATCACCGCGATCACCACGACGCAGATCGCGACAAAGCCGAGCGTGGCGCCAAAGGCGATCCCGATCGGGACGTCGGAAGACTCGGTGAAGGTCCAGCGCA
>NZ_DBNHSF010000176.1:0-3311 GCF_057143545.1 Candidatus Andeanibacterium sp. | reverse complement strand
GACCTGCTGGTCAACAATGCCGGGGTGCCGGGGCCGTTCGGGCCGATCTGGAAAGTCGATCCCGAGGCCTGGTGGAACGCACAAAGGATCCATATCCGCGCGCCGATGCTGTTCCTGCACCGCGTGCTGCCGGGCATGGTCGAGCGCAATCGGGGCAGGGTGATCTGCGTTTCGGCGCTGGCCAGCCGGATGGTCGCGCCCAATCTCTCGGCCTATTGCACCGGCAAGATCGCGCAGAACCGGATCGTCGCCGAGGCGGCGGCGGAACTCGCCGGTACGAAGGTCGCGGTGTTCGCCATCGATCCCGGCTTTGCAGCCACCCAGCTCGCCCGCGACACTGCCGCCGATCCCGATGCGCAGAAATACTTCACCCCGCTGGTTGAGCGGATCAACAACCACCCGCATGCATTCGGGACCGACCCCGACCTTGCCCGCTGTGCCCAGCGTTGCCTCGATCTCGCCTCGGGCAGATACGACGCGCTGAGCGGCAATTATTACGAATTGCCCGACGATCTCGACGACGAACTCGCCAAACTGGAGAAAGCCGAATGAGCCTCGAAGCCCGCCTGGAAGCCGCCGAAGCCGCCATCGCCGAACTGCGCCACGAGCTTGCCGTGCAGCAGGATATCGAGGCGATCCGCAAGCTCCAGATTTCCTACTGCTATTACATGGACAAAGGCCTCTACGACGAAGCAGTGGAATGCTTCGCGCGGGACGGCGAACTGCACTTCATGGGCGGGATCTGGCGCGGGCACGAGTCGCTCAGGCGGCTCTATTGCGGGCGGCTGAGGAACAGCTTCACGCACGGGATCAACGGCCCGGCCTATGGCATGATGTGCGAGCATTGGCCTTCGCAGGACGTGATTACCGTCTCGGACGACCGCCAGACCGCCAAGGGCCGCTGGCGCTGCACCCTGATGGGTGCCCAGCATGACAGCAAGAAGGACGGCAATCCCCGTCTCCCGCGCCAATGGTGGGAGCACGGCATGTACGAAAACGACTATGTGCTGGAAGACGGGGTGTGGAAGCTCGCCTGCCACAATTATCGCCTGTTCACCCAGGTCGATTACGAGATGGGTTGGGCCGCCGCCAAACCGATCCCGTCGCCTTTCCTTACCGCCACCTATCCCGAGGATCCCAACGGCCCCGACGAAATCACCGGCGATCCGCATCCGAGCTGGCCGGAAACCAAATTGGTCCCGTTCCACTATGCCCACCCGGTGACGGGCAAGCCGGTAGTGCCGGAGAACGCCTGACACGGTTCATCTCCCGCAGGGGGCATTTCGACGGGTTCGGTCAGGCATGACAAGCTCCAAACTTGCGTCATCGGCGAAGAAAAACGATATGTTATAACATTAGCGCAATTCCTTCCTAATGAGACCCTCACACGTGAATTCCCTCAAATTGCTCCTGGCGGCCCCGGCGGCCCTCGCGCCGCTCCAGCCTTTGCTTGCCCAGGATGACTCCCACGAACATCCGGGCGACGACTTTCATGACGAGATCGTGGTCAGCGCTCCGGGCTTGGAGCGACTCGATCTCCTTGCCGGCACGTCGGTGCTCGACGGCGTCGATTTGCAGCGCAACCAGGCCGGTGCGCTTGGCGAAGTGCTGGCCAAGATACCCGGCGTTTCGGCAACCAGCTTTTCACCCGGAGCTTCGCGTCCGGTACTGCGCGGATTTTCCGGCGAGCGCGTGCGCGTGCTCGAGGACGGGATAGGCTCGCTCGATGCGTCGAGCAGTTCGGCCGACCATGCGGTGAGTATCGATCCGCTGCTGACCGACCGGATCGAAGTGCTGCGCGGCCCGGCCGTATTGCTCTATGGCAGCCAGGCAATCGGCGGTGCGGTCAATGTCGTCGGCAAGCGAATTCCCCCACGCGTGCCCGACGAGCCGGTGCATCTCGATGCGATGGCTGCGTTCGACACTGCCTATGATCGGCGAGAACTGGGGGCGTCGGTCGATGTCCCGCTCGGCGAAAGCGTCGCCTTTCATGTCGACGGATCGTGGCGCAAGACTGGCGATGCCGAGATTGCAGGCTTTGCCGCCTCGCCCTTGCTGCGCGCCGAACTGCTCGCACTCGCCGAAGAGGAAGAGGAAGAAGGCCATCTCGAAGAGGCCGAAGAGCTTCGCGAAGGCGCCGAGACGATGGATGTCCTGCCAAATAGCTGGACCGAGACGACCAGCCTCGGCACCGGCATCGCGTTCTTTTCCGGCGACAGCAATCTCGGGCTGTCCTTCGGATATTACGACACTTCCTACGGCATTCCCGGCCTGCCGGGCGTGGGCCATGTCCATGGCGAAGAAGAAGGCGAACACGAGGAAGAAGAGCTCGAAGGCGAAGAAGCGCATGGCGACGAGCCAGTCTCGATCGGGATGACAAAATACCGGGTCGACCTGCGCGGCGCGCTCGACCTGGGAGACGGCTTCTTCGACCTGCTGCAGACCCGCTGGGGCTACAGCGATTACACCCATACCGAATTCGAAGGCGATGAAACCGGTACGATCTTCGACGTTTCGGGAGTCGAGGGCCGGCTCGAACTGGTCCAGTCGCGGCGCGGCGGGTGGAGCGGCTCCGTCGGGGCGCAATATACCCACCAGGATTTCGAGGCGATCGGGGCCGAGGCGTTCATCCCTCCCAATACCACCGAACAATTTGCGCTGTTCGCGTTGCAGGAAATCGCATTCGATCCGATCAAGCTGCAATTCGGCGGCCGCTACGAGCAGACGGACGTTGCAACCGATACGCCGGGCCGGTCGCGCTCGTTCGGCACATTTTCGGGCGCGCTGGGTGCGTCCTACGCGCTCGCCGACAGTCTCGACCTCGGCGTCAACCTGTCACGGGCCGAGCGCGCTCCTTCGGCGCAGGAACTGTTCGCCGACGGACCGCATGTCGCGACCCAGCAATACGAGGTCGGCAATTCGCTGCTCGGAATCGAGGCGTCGTGGGGCGCGGAAGCCTATCTGCGCGGCGAGCTCGGGCCGGCCCGCGTGAGCTTCAGCGTCTACCGCAACTGGTTCGACGGCTTCATCTTTCTCTCCGCTTCCGGCGCGGAGGAAGACGGATTGCCGGTGTTCGAGTTCCTCCAGCAGGATGCGAACCATTTCGGGATCGAAGGCGAAATCAGTGTGCCGATTTATCGCGCCGACGATTTCACCATTATTGCCGATCTGCGCGGCGACTATATCAGGGCAACGCTGGCCGACGGCACGCCGGTCCCGCGGATCCCGCCGCTCTCGCTGCTCGGCGCGCTGGAGCTCCGGGCCGGCCATTTCGATGCCCGCGCGGAAGTCCAGTGGTTCGATGAACAGAC
>NZ_DBNHSF010000175.1:0-2656 GCF_057143545.1 Candidatus Andeanibacterium sp. | reverse complement strand
GAAATGCTCGAACGGCTTGCCGGCCTCCATCGCGCGGGCAATCTGACCGACAGCGAATATGCGGCCGAAAAGGCGCGCCTGTTGAGTACCGGCGAGACGAACGTAGCTGCGCTGGCCGATCTCGAGGAGCCGGAAAACGAGGAAGTCTTCGCGGGCTTCCGCTTCGCCACCGACGAGGAAGAAATCGACCGCTTCCGCGGCAGCACCGCCGGGTGGCTGTTCGGGAGCCTCGCCGGATGGGGCACGATCCTGCTCTGCATCCTGCCGCTGATCGCCTTGCTGGCGCAGCTCGAGCGCTGGCCGCTGTGGCTCTCGATGGCGGCGTCGCTCATCGGATTCGGGGCGATCGGCCTGCGTTACCTGCGCAATCTGGCCGCCTTTTACGTGCTCACCACCCAGCGGCTGATCCTGCGCACCGGGATCTTGTTCAAGCGGGTCGACGAGATCGAGCTGTTCCGGGTGAAGGACGCACGGGTCGATTTCTCGCTGGTCAACCAGCTGACCGGGATCGGGCGGATCACGCTCAGAACCAGCGACCCGTCTTCCGAGCAGGTCGAATTCGTGATGCGCGACGTGCCCGACGCGCAGGATGTGCGCGAGACCCTGCGCACGCTGGTCGACAAGGCAAGACGCCGGCGCGGGGTGCGCGAGCTCGACATCGACAGCTGGGATTAGGCCAGGCGATCAGGTCGTCGGCGCCGCGAGGAATACCTCGCGGTCGAGCTCGCCTTCCCAATCCGCAACCACGGTCGCAACGGCCAGGTCGCCGGTGACGTTGGTAACGGTGCGCATCATGTCGAGGATCCGGTCGAACGGTGCGATGAAGCCGATCACGATCGCGATCTGGGCGGGTGCGACCCCGATCGCCTCGAACACCACCGCCATCAGGAACAGCGAGGCCGACGGGACCGAAGCGGTGCCGATCGAGACCAGCGCCGTCGTCAGCGCGATGATCCCGTAATCGGCGAGCGTCAGCGGAATGCCGAACACCTGCGCCGCGAACACCGCCATCAGCGCGACATAGAGCGCGGTCCCGTCCATGTTGATCGTCGCGCCCAGGGGGAGGACCGAGGAAGCGACCGGTTGCCCGATCCCGAGATTCTGGTCGGCCGCGGAGAGAGTCACCGGCAGCGTCGCCGAAGACGACGAGGTAGAATAGGCGACCAGCTGCGGACCGCGCGCGCCCTGGAAGAAGCGCCGTATGGGGAGCCGGGAGAGCAGCCTCACCATCCCGCCCTGGACCAGCACCATGTGCAGCAGGCAGCCGCCATAGACCCCGATGATGATCAGGAAGATGTTGACGAAAGCCGCCGGGCCGACCGTCCCCATCACCCAGGCAACCAGCGCAAACACGCCGAAAGGCGCGGTTTCCATCACGATCACAGTGACCTTGAGCATCAACTCGGACCCGGCGTCGAACAGCGATTGCAGTGCCCTGGTTTTCTCGCCGCCGAGCATGATCCCCGAGCCGACCACGATCGCGAAGAAGATCACCGCCAGGATGTCGCCATTGGCGAATGCTTCGAAGGGATTTTCGGGAACGATCGCAAGCAGCCGCTCGGACAGCGGCAGGGCTTCACCAGGGTCGCGCGGCACGGCGCCCGACAGGTCGATGCCCTCGCCCGGCCGGAGCGCGATCGCGATGGCCAGGCCGATGAAGATCGCAAGGAAGGTCGTCCCGAGATAGAGCGAGATCGCCCGTGCGCCGATCGAGCCGAGCCGCTTGGGATCCTGGATCGCGGTGACGCCGGCGACGAGGGTGACGAACACTAGCGGCACGATCAGCATGCGGATCAGGCGGATGAACAGGTCGCCGATCCACTTGATGCCCTCGGCCTGTTCGCCAAGCATGAAACCGGCAATCGCGCCCAGCACCATCGCGGCGAGGATCCGCTTCCACAGCACGATCCCGAACCAGCGGCCGGCAAGGCTAGCGAACATCGTTATTCCCCTCGATTGCAGGACACCAGAAGAGCGCAGGCGCGGGGGAAGCGCAAGGGGGCTTGGAATCTCGCGGGGGTCCTGGCGTATCCGACAGGATTACTCGGCGCTGCACTCCTCGTCGTCTCCGCGCCTGCGGCGCTCCGATTCCGAACGAGGTTCGCCCTGCAAGGGTCCGAAACGCCGAGGGCCGCCCCAGATGGAGCGGCCCTTGTCGTGGCGCACCCGACAGGATTCGAACCTGTGACCTCTGCCTTCGGAGGGCAGCGCTCTATCCAGCTGAGCTACGGGTGCATCGGGAGCGTGCGACTAGCAACGAAGCATCGCCGCGCCAAGCCAAAAGCTTGCGCGGTCGATCCAGACTACGAAAGCATTACTGCCGCGAACCGGCCTCGCCGAACTGATTGAGCCGGGTTCCGTCGGCCTTGCTGATGGTGACGTTGAAGCCGCCCCGGCGCCCGTCGCGCAGCGGGTAATAGGTGAGATCGACCTTGTCGCCCGGTGCGACCGAGCGCTTGCCCCAGCCATAACGCACCAAATGGTTGGGGCTCATCCCTTCGAGCGCGTAGCGGCGCACGACGCCGTTCTCGTCTTTCACCATCACGTAAAGGAAGGTGTGGGGATTGGTCCATTCCCACTTCTCGACCACCGCATCCTTGAGCGCGACTTCCTTGCCCCATTCGAACATCGCGGTCGAATGATGGGCGGCGAGCGG
>NZ_DBNHSF010000174.1:0-23462 GCF_057143545.1 Candidatus Andeanibacterium sp. | reverse complement strand
CGATCGACCGCCCCGGATAGATCGCTTCGAGCGCGGCGACATAGGCGGCCATCTGGCGCAGCGTGGTTGCCGGAATGTCTTCCAACCTGTCCGGCGGGCGCATCGCGGTCTTGAAATCGACCACCAGTACGCGGTCCGATGTCACCAGCAGCCGATCGGCGGTGCCCGCGATCACCTGGCCTGCGACCGTCGCGGCCAAGGGGACTTCGGCCAAGGCCTGCGGCCCAAAAATTTCCGCCCATTCGGGATAAGCAATTACGGCCAGCGCGGATTCGGCCATTTCGGCAATATCCGTTTCGCCAAATCCTTCGGCCCGCCTGCCGAGCCAGCGCAGAGCCGCGGCCCGCCTTTCATCGGGCGGCACTTCGGGCAAGCGCTCGAGCAGGGCGTGCAGCAGTGTCCCGCGAACGGCTGCGGCATTGTCTCCCGTTGCCGGGAACGGCGGACTGGGCGCTTCGTCCTCTCCGGCAGACGAAGGCGCCAGCGGCCGCGGCGGGCTCGGTTCGGGCCCGGCGGGAGCGCGTGCCCAAGCGGGTATTTCCACCGGCACAGCCAGGGGCCCGGGAACGGCATCGACCGGATCGGGCCGCTGCCCGGCTTCCCAGCGCTCGCTCCAGATATCGTCCGCGATGGGCTCACCGGGGAACAAGGGCTTCAGCCGCGCGAACCAGCTGTCTTCTTTCGGTCCGTCCTTCTCCCTCTTGTTGAGCGAGCCGCCGATGTAGAGCGCCTCCTCCGCGCGGGTCATCGCGACATAGAGCAGCCGCCAGTGCTCCTCACGCTCTGCACGCTCGGCAAGCTCCTGTGCATCCCGGATCGGGCCAAGCCTTTCTTCCTTGGAGAGTCCCGGCAGGGGCACCTTCACGCCCTCTCCGCCACCCGGCATTCTTTCGGTGAGTTCAATTTCCCTCGTGGGCGAATCGTCGGGATTGCCCGCCGCGTCGGCGAGGATCACGATCGGCGCCTCGAGGCCCTTCGCGCCGTGCACGGTCATCACCCTGACTTGCCCCGCGCTGGCGCCCTGCTCGCGCTTCATTTCGCCCTCTCCCGCGTCGAACCAGCGGATGAACCCCTGCAGGCTCGACGTATGGCTGCTGCCATGGGCCAGCGCGGCGTTGAGCAATTCGTCGATCGGGTCGTTGGCCTCGCGCCCCAGCCGGGCGAGTAGCTTCGCACGCCCGCGCCACGGCCCCACCAATAGCCAGTGGAGCAGGGCCCGCGGCGGTTGGAAATCGGCGAGCGCCAGCAATTCACCAAGCTGGGCAAGGGTGGCCCGGACCCTTTCGTGGGTCGATGCACGCAAATGCTCCCACAAGCGTACCCCTTCGGGCCGCCAACCAAAATCGAGCAACTCCTGCTGGCTCCACCCGACCAGCGGTGAAACCAGCAGGCTGGCGAGGTTCAGATCGTCGAGCGGCTGGGCGGCGAATCGCAAGGCCGCCATCAGATCCTGGACCGCCAGCGGCCCGCCGAGCCGCAGCCGGTCCACCCCGGCCACCGGAACCCCATGCGCATGCAACCGGGCGACGATCAGCGCGGCGAGCTCCTTGCGCTTCCTCACCAGCACCATCACGTCGCCGGGACCGGCATTGCGTGGCTCGGCCTTGACCAGCGGATAGCCATCTTCGAGCCAGCGCTTGACCTGCCGCGCGATCCGTTCGGCCAATTCTCGATCGGAGCGGTACAAACGGGCAGGTTGCCCGGCATTGCCATCCCCGCCCTCCTCCGATTCCTCCTCGTCCTCGGCCATGGATGGAACGGGTGGCCACAATGTGACGAGGCCGGGCCGGTTGCGGCCTTCATGCCCGCCCGGATGCTCGTCGAGTCCGAAGCTCTCGTAACTGATCGCCTCGATCGCGTTGTCGACAAAGTTGAGAACGCTTTGCGCGGTGCGGAACGATGTCCCCAGTCCGAGCTCCCGCAATTCCCGCGCGACGATATTTTGCCGGCCTTCGCGCGCATTTCGCGCCGCCGCGGCCAATTCCGCCTTCACACGTTCCCTTGCCCGGCGAAAATTCTCCGGGCTGGTGCCCTGGAAGCGGAAAATCGCCTGCTTGTAATCGCCGACCACGAACAGGGTCCGCAGCCGCCCATCGCGCTGACCCGCGCCGGTGAAGAATTCGCTGCACAGCCCGTCGAGGATGATCCGCCACTGCGCTTCGTTCGTGTCCTGCGCTTCGTCGACCAGGATGTGGTCGAATTGCCGGTCGAGCTTGTAGCGGATCCAGTCGCGCAGGTCGGAGCGGGTCAGGAGATCGGAGGCGCGGCGGATCTGGTCGTCGAAATCGATCAAGCCTTCGCGCGCCTTGGCCTCGTCCCAGCGCCGCGCGAACTGGCGCCCCAGTTCGAGCGCCGGAGTGAGCCAGCCGGCGAGTTCCAGCAGTGCCTTGGTATCGAGGACCTGCTGCAAGCTGGCGCTAACCTGTTCGAGTTCCTGCTCATATGAAGGGTCGCGTTTTTTGATATTTCCAATCTGTTTTCCGCGTCTGTCCAGGGTCACGAAGTCTTCCTTTACGAACAGCGTTCCGGAGAAGATCTCGATATTTGCCAATCGTTCGGCTGGTCCCTGGGCAAGCCATGTGTCAATCGCGGCGGTCAATTCACGGCCAGTAGCGGTTTCCCATGCAGCGAGTGTTCCCCGGCAAGCCCGCAACGCTTCGACATCGAAGGCATCATCGGCGCACAGCGCAGCTACACCATCTTCGCCCGCATCAGCCCGAAGTCCCAGCAGCGCCAGCACCCGCTCGCGCATGGGTGGCTGCCAGGCGCCCGGACCCTCCCACAGATGGATCGCCGAGGCGCATCGCTTGAGCCAGCTTTCGACCGCGTCGGGGCCCTTGCGCAACGACAGGTCGGCGACCGTGTCGAGTAACGCGGAATCTCCCGCTTGCCGGGTTTCGACCAGCATCTCGCCCAGCACCCGGTCGAACAGCATATCGCGTTCGCGGTCCTCCATTGCCCTGGTTCCGGGGACCAGCCCGGCCTCTTCCGGGAAGGCCGAGAGCAGCCATTGCGAAAAGGCGTGGATCGTATCGATCCTCAGCCCCCCGCCGGGACAATCGAGCACGCTGGCGAACAGGCTGCGCGCCCGATCGCGCGTGTCGGGGCCGATATCGGCGCCGATATGGCCGAGGTCCCGGGCGAGCGCCGCGTCGTCCATCCGCACCCAGCGCGCCAGCACCTGGTTGACCCGCACCGCCATTTCAGCGGCCCCGGCCCTGGTAAAGGTCAGGCACAATAGCTGCGACGGCTCGACCCCCGGCTGGAGCAACAGCCGCAGCACCCGCGCCGAGAGCACCTGGGTCTTGCCGGTTCCGGCTGAAGCCGAGAGCCACACACTCTCCTGCGGATCGACCGCGTCGCGCTGGGACCCGTGGAGTGGATAGACGACGCCGCTCATGCGCCGTCCTCCTCGCGGCCGATCCATTCCTCGAGCCGCATCAGCTGGTCGTAATCGGCATAGACGTCGAGATCGGGATTTTCCCGCGCGGTAAAGGGTTCGTTGCCCTTGATCCATTTGCCGATGGCCTCGCGCAGATAGCGCTCGGTTTCGGAGAGGAACATGTCGCGCGGGATGCCGGACTTCCTGGCGCCTTCTAGGATCGGCTCCTGGCGATAACCGAACCCGGTCTCGCTCTTGTCGCTCTTGCCGAGCGACCAGTACTCGAACTGTCGCGGCTCGCCCGCCACGCCATCGATCCCGCCGCGCTGCGCCATCATGCCGACGAGCCCGAGCTGCAGGGAATAGCCCTGCTGCACCTTTTTTGCGCTGGGCGGCTTACCGGTCTTGTAATCGACAATCGCCAGCGTGCCGTCCGAGAGGCGATCGATCCGGTCGGCGCGGCCGTGGATGCGCACGCCATCGACGACCATCTCGCCGCGCTCCTCCCATTTGACGACCTCCCGGCCTTCAAGCCTGGCGACCTCGCTTTCGACCCATGCGAGGCCCCTGAGCAGCCGCGGGAGCCACAGGGCACGCATCACCGGGTGGACATTCTCCTGATCGAGCACTTCCCCGGCGATCCCGACCAGAGAGCCCTTCCGATCATGCCATTGCCGGAGAATCTCGTGCGCCACGGTGCCCTTCCAGGCCGCCGAGGGCTCCTCGTCGAGTTTGTCGAGCCTTTTCAGGCCCAGGATCGCCCTGGCGTAGAACTGGTAGGGATCGCTGCGCAGCGAATCGAGCGCGGTGACCGCGATCGGCACATTGCGCTGCTCGGGGCTGGGCCGTAGTTTCGGTTGGGCGGCGGGAGCGACCTCGCGCGTGGCATCGAGCGCCCGCGCCAACTCCACCGCGCGGGTCTCGCGATGACTCTCGAGCAGCCGCTCCCCCAACAAGGCCTCGACTCTCAAGAGGAAGCGCGAGGAGATCGCCGGGCCTTCGGTGTCGCGCGCAGAACGGCTCAGCACCACTTCGGGCGCACCGAGCATCGCGGCCAGGTCGTGCGCGGCCAGCCCGATCCGGAAATCGCCGCCGGGAACGCCAAGCGCGCGCAGCACCGGCGGGGCGAGCAGCGGATCGAGCGGCGGGGTCTGCGGCCAGGTTCCTTCGTTGAGTCCGCCGCAGATCACCAGGTCCGCCCGGCTCATCCGCGCCTCGAGCAGGCCATAGATCGCCAGCCGTGGATGCTTGCCCCAGCTTGGCCGGACCGCGATGAGCTCCATCCGGTCGCGCAGCACGCCGACCAGCTCCTTCGGATCGATCGCGGTTTCCACTTCGCGCGAATGCATTGTCAATTCGCCGACCAGCGCGGACAGCGCCCGGCCGTCCTGGCGCGACCACAGGGCCTCGCCGCACAGTGCCTCACCGGCGCTGACAGCGGTTTCCAGCAGGATGGAAAGCGGCACTTCGTCCTGCCCGGCCAGATCGAGCAATGGCGACAACGCCTGTGCGACCGACTGCCACCATTCCGCAATTCCCGAATGCGCTTTCGCCAGTCCGGCAACCACTGCTCCCACCGGTAGCAGGCCCGGCGCCAACCGCGGCCCGCGCAATGCCCGCTCGAGAATGCGCGCATTGTCGAGCCAATCGGGCCGGCCCTCGCCCGCGCCGGCCAGCGGGTGTTCGAGCAGCGCCAGCAGCGGCACCGGCGCAGCCGCTTCCGCCATCACTTCCGCCAGCAGGAGCAGGACCCGCCCGGCCGCGGACTGCGACAGGGGGACGCCCGCGGTATCGTCGGCTTCGATGTTCCAGCGGGCCAGATGGGCAACCACGCGCGCCGCCAGTCCGCGATCCGGAGTGACGAGAGCGGCGCGCCTTTCCGGCAGTTCCAGTGCTTCGCGCAGGAGCAGGGCAATCGCCTGCGCCTCTTCTTCCGGATTCGCGCAATGCATGATCCTGACTCCCGCAAGGCGGCGCTTCTCGGCCCGAAGGCCGGCCCAGACGCGGCTGGCCCTGGGCGGGAGGAACAGGCTCGAAATCGCATGGCTGCGTTCGGGCGGGGCGGCGCTTGTACCCTTGCGGTGCCACGGCCTTACTTCCGCACGCGAAACGCCCATCCGGTTGAGCAGCAGCTTCAGATGATATTGTGGATGGGTGACCGCTTCGTTCCTTGAGAAGACGGGCCCGCTCCCCTCTCGCGGCGCCCCTGCATTGCCGAGCTCGTCCCACACCTCCGCACTCATCGAAAGGTCGAGGTCGGGCAGGATCACCGCCCCCATGGGCAATTCGGAGACGGTTCTCAGCAGCCGGGCGAGAGCCGGGGCCGCGCTGGTGACGCCGGCCGCGACGATCGGATGTTCGGGCGGATGCTCGCGCCATTTGCGCGCCGCCGCGCGAAACAGGAGGTTGCGCCGCTGGCCCGCGTCGACTTCGCCGCGCTTGCCCAGCTCGGCCAGCCAGCGGGCCTGGACCCGCGCGAACAGGCGAATGCCGTGCTTCCACTGGTCTGCAAGCTCTGCCAGCACATCCAGGACGTGGTCTTCCATCAATTGCTCGGGGCCGATTTCCTCGACCAGCAGGCGATCCATGCCCTTGGCCAGTTCCTCGGCCAGCCGCAGCAAGGCTGCCCCTGACGGCGCCGCATCGCCCTTTTCGAGCTTGATGAATTCCGCCAGCTGCAACCAGCGCCGCAGCGGATCGGCAGCCGGGGGAATTTCGTTCTCGGCCCCAATCGGGTCGAACAGGGGGCCAAGGGTCTCGTCGAGGTCGAGATCGCCGACCACCGCCATGCGCGGCATCAGCAGCCCGGCCTGCCCTTCTTCGCTGCCGTAATGCCGGATAAAGGCTTCGGACACCGTCCGAACTGCGCGGCTGCTGGGCAAGAGCAGCGTCAGCCGGGCGAGGCCAAAATCCCTCTCCGAATAGCGCGGCACCAGCCCTGCAACCAGCGCATCGGCAAACCCGCGATGGGCGGCGATCGAAAAGACCTGCGGAGCGCGGCGCTCAACCACTTTGCAATGCGAGTTCGGTCGGGCTTATCGCCCCGGGATCGCCGACTTCGAACCATTCGCCGCCGAATTGGAGACCGTAGAGCCGTTCTTCCTCGATCGCACGGTTCCACAGCAGGTTGGTCGAGAACGGTCCCTCGGGCGCGTCCCTCAGCAACCGGTGCGAAACCAGCTGGATTCCGCTGAAAATGAATGGTGCGATCCGGCCCGAACGGCGGCGGGAAATAAGTCCCCTCGAATTCATCGAAAAGTCTCCCTTGCCGCGATAATTATGCGCGCCGGTATGCGGGACCAGCAGCAGCAGGGCGTCCATCTGTTCGGGCTCCCAGGCGTCGGACAGTTCGTGAAAGGCATCGATCGGGCCTTCGAGCCAGACATTGTCCGAATTCACGCAGAAGAAGGGATCGGGCAGCAGCGGCAGGGCCTTGACCATGCCCCCGCCGGTTTCGAGCAACCGCTCGCGCTCGTCCGATATGGTGATTGCGGGAGCATCGCGATCCGCCAAATGCGCTTCCAGCGCATCGGCCAGGTAATGCACATTGACCACCGCCTTTGCGATCCCCGCGGACTTGAGCCGGTCGAGCACATGGTCGATCAACGGCTTGCCGAGCACCCGCACCAACGGTTTGGGCTGGCTTGCGGTGAGCGGGCGCATGCGCTTGCCCAGCCCCGCGGACAGCACCATGGCGGTATCGCTGGCGAGCTTGCTCACAACCCCAGTCCACCTCCCCGCCGATCCCGGATTTCCAGCGGGACGTTGCTATCAAACCACCGCGCGACCGGCGCAAGCGCAGGATGTGCTATGTCGCGTTCCAGCGCTTCCCAGACTCGCGGGATGAATTCCAGGTAGCGCGGCTTGCCGTCGCGCTGCCACAGGCGCGCGAAGATGCCGACGATCTTGGCGTTCCGCTGCGCGCCGAGCCGCGCGTAATCGGCTTCGAAGTCCGGGCCTGTCTCGATTTGCCTCTCGTAATGATCGAGCATGGCGCGTTCAAGTTCGAGCGACACGTCGCGTCGCGCATCCTGCAGCAGCGAGACGAGGTCGTAGGCCGGATGGCCGACCAGCGCATCCTGGAAATCGATCAGCCCCTGCTCGCCGTTCGCAAGCAACATGATGTTCTCGGCATGGTAGTCGCGCAGTACGGTGACGCCCGGCTGCTGCCGCGGGATCATCGGGGAAAGCACCTCGTGCCACGCGGCGCGATAGCTCTCTTCGTCGACCCTGAATCCGGCGGCGGGAGCAAACCATTCCGGGAAAAGCGCAACCTCGCGTTGGTAGGCGTCCATGTCGTAGGGAGCGAACGGCCCGGGCGGCGAGCGGTGCAGTTCGACCAATGCGTCGATCGCCTTGCGATAGGTCTCCAGTTCCGCTGCGGGCCGCTCGTCGAGCCAGTCGCGCATCCGGTCGGCGCCGAAATCCTCGAGCAGAACCAGACCGCGAGCCCTTTCCTCGGCAAGGATTTGCGGTGCGCGGTGGCCATGTTCGATCAGCCATCTGCCGACATCGAGAAACGGCCCCGGATCTTCGTTGGGCGGCGGCGCATCCATCAGCATGGCGCTCTTCGTGCCATCGCGGATGCGGAAATAGCGCCGGAAGCTGGCATCGCCGGCGAGCGGTTCGATCGCTGCGCCGCCCCAGCCCGCGCGTTCGAGAAAATCGCCAATTCCTTCGGGAAGCTTCATGGCAGGCGGTCTAGCCAATCGCTGCCCGGATCGACAACGGCCTTGCGTCCCTCGTCCGCAATTTCGAGCGCGATCGATAGGCATCGCGGCTCATTGGCAAATCCTCCCGCCCTTTCCGGCCATTCGGCCAGCAGCACGGCAGCCTCGCGGTAATCGTCGAGCCCCAATTCCTCGATCTCGGATGGGCGCTCGATCCGGTAGAAGTCCGCATGCGCAAGCGGCAGGCGGACCGAGGGCGGATCGTAGCGTTCGATCAGCGTAAAGGTCGGGGAAGGCACCTCGCCCCGATGCCCCAGCGCGGTAATGATCGCGCGCGCCAGCGTAGTCTTGCCGCTGCCCAGTCCGCCGGACAGGGCGACCACATCGCCCGGTTCGAGCCTGGCCGCGATCCGCGCGCCGAAGGCGTCGGTGGCGGCAAGGTCCGGCAGGTCTTCGATCACGGGATGACGATGCTGACGGTGGTGCCGACGCCCTTTTCGGAGATCAGCTTCAACTTGCCGCCATGCGCCTCGACCAGTTGCCGGGCAAGCGGCAGACCGAGGCCTTGCCGCCGATCGACCGTCTTGCCGCTATCGGAAATCTTGAAGCCTTCGAGCGCGCGGGCCGCTTCCCCGTGGGTCAGGCCCCGGCCATTGTCCGACACCACGATCCGCACGCCGGCCTTGAGCCTGGCCAGGTCGACCAGGATTCGCCCGCCCTCTTCGGTCGCGTTGATCGCATTGTCGATCACGTGACCGATAGCCCGTCCGATCCGGCGCCTGTCGGCCCTGAATGAGCCGATTTCCTCGCTGCCCTTGAGATCGAGACTGAGGCCGCGCTCGCAGATCGCCTTCTCGCGCTCGCGCACCAGCGCGGCGATGAACGGAAAAAAGTCGATCTCTTCGAGATCGAGCGGGAGCAGGCCCGCTTCGCTCTGCGACAGGTCGAGCAAAGTCTCGATCTGCTCGCCCAGCCGGCCGACCGATTCGAGAATCGCCCTGACATATTCGCTGCCTTGCTCGCTCAACTCGCCGCCGGCGCCGCTCTCGAGCAGTTCGGCGAAACCGCCGATCGAAGTAAGCGGGGTGCGGAATTCATAGCTCATATTGGCGAGGAAGCGGGTCTTCACCGCGTCGGCCTCCTCGAGCGCGACATTGCGTTCGCGCAGCGCGTCCTCGGCCTTCTGTGAATCCGTGATGTCGAGCACGGTGAGCAGGCCATTGCCGTCGGGCAGTGGAACGCCGGCAAATTCCAGGATCCTGCCATTGCCGAGCGTCACCCGGCCGCCGGTCTGTTGCCGGTCGAGCGTCGCCGCGCGCACGACATCGCCGATCGCCCTTGCCCTCTCCGGCTTGTCGAGCCGGCCGCCGATCTCCTCGAGGAGCGACTCGACATGAGGGTGCGCGTCGAGCTTCTCGCTCTCCAGACCCCAATCGTCGATGAACCGGCGGTTCCACAATTGGAGCCTGCCGTCGGGAGCGAACACCGCCAGCGATTCGAACAGGCTGTCGAAGGTCGCGGTGCGGGTTCGCAACAGGGTATCGCGCATCGCCGAAAGGGCGAGCTGCTCGGTGCGGTCCTCGGCAATCAGGACCAGCCCGCCATCCGGCAAGGGCTGGCCGACGATCCGCAAGTGCGTCCCGTCGCCGAGCGTCCAGGGCTCCTCCTGCGGCGCCCCCGCGACAAACCATTCGCCAAGTTCGCGTCGCCAGGAAGGAAAATCGCGAACCTCCGGCACCCGCTGGGCATCGCGCGCCAGGTCGAGGAAGCGATCGAAATCGGGCGGATCCAGCATCGCCGAAGACGGAAGCGCAAAAATCCGCTGGAACGGCTGGTTGGCAAAGGACAACACACGCTGGGCGTCGAACTGGGCGACCCCGACCGAGAGCTGGTCGAGCATGCTGCGCTGGGCCTCGCGGAACGCCTTGAACGCCCGCGCCTGCTCCTCCATGTCTTCGATGTCGATCGCGTAGCCTGCCACGCCTTCCGAACCCAGCGGCAGATCGCTGACCCTGAGCGACCGCCGCTGTCCGTCGATAGTCGCGCCGACGATCCGTTCGATCGGGAGGTTGCGGTCCTTCGCCTGCTGCGCGATCTGCGCCGCCGTAAGCCCGTCGACGCTCTCCACCAGTTCGACCTGGTCGGCGACGATGCTGTCGGCGTCCGCTCCTCCCACCGCATCGACATAGGCCGAATTGACCAGCCGGATCCGCATGTCGGGCCCGCGGAACCACATCGGCATCGGCGCCGCCTCGATCAGTCCGACCAGCGATGCAAAGTCGGCCCTGGCCCGCGCCGCTTCCCGGCGCAGGGTCGAAAGTTCGCTCTGGCTCTCGGAAAAGTCGAAGAACCAGACCAGCGCCGCGCCACCCGGTGAAACGAGCGGGTCCGCAAGGTGCCCGAACACCGCAAGGCTACGCGTGCTGCCTTGCGGCGTCACCACCATCCTGAACGGGGCCGCGGTCTTCTGGGCCTTCCTGACCTGCTCCTCGAGTTCGGCGAGCTGCTCGCTTGCCAGGCCCCTCGTCTCGGTACCCAATTCGGAAAGATATCCAGGGACCGTCTCGAGCCCGAACCACGCGGCGAGCCGCTCCGGCGCTTCGATCCGTCCATCCGCCCTGACCAGCATCGGGACCGTCGGCGCTTCGTCGAGCATGCGCGCAAGGCGCAGGGCAGTGTTCCTGGAGGCCTCCGCGCGGCGCGCCTTGTCATTGGCGATCAGGACCATAACGGCAGCGCCCAGCGTCCAGGCTGCTAGGAGCAAACCGATCAGAACCAATGATGTCTGGTCCAATTCCATAGGGAATCAGCGCTATGCCCCATTCGGCCCCATGACAATGGCCTGCTTGGCGGGCGGCGGATCAATCCACCGCTCCAGCCGGTCAATAGCGGTAATGGTCGGGCTTGAACGGCCCTGCCCGGGGTACCCCGATATAATCCGCCTGCTTCTGCGAAAGCTGGGTCAGCTTCACTCCGAGCTTTTCGAGATGGAGCGCAGCGACCTTTTCGTCGAGATGCTTGGGCAGGACATAGACCTGATTGGCATAATCGTCGCCCTTGGTGAACAGCTCGATCTGAGCCAGCACCTGGTTGGTGAAGCTCGAACTCATCACGAAACTGGGATGGCCGGTGCCGCAACCCAGGTTCACTAGCCTGCCCTTGGCGAGCACGATGATCTGCTTGCCGTCGGGGAAAGTAACGACATCGGTGCCCGGCTTGATTTCGGCCCAGTCGTAATTGTCGAGCGCGGATATCTGGATCTCGCTGTCGAAATGGCCGATATTGCAGACGATCGCCATGTTCTTCATCGCCTTCATATGCTCGGCGGTGATCACGTCCTCGTTGCCGGTCGCGGTGACGAAGATGTCGCAGCGCTGCACCGCGTCGTCCATCGTCACGACTTCATAGCCTTCCATCGCCGCCTGGAGCGCGCAGATCGGATCGATCTCGGTCACCATCACCCGCGCGCCGCCCTGCCGCAGCGATGCGGCCGAACCCTTGCCGACATCGCCGAACCCGGCGACGCAGGCGACCTTGCCGGCCAGCATCACGTCGGTCGCGCGGCGGATCGCGTCGACCAGCGATTCCTTGCAGCCGTAGAGATTGTCGAATTTCGACTTGGTCACGCTGTCGTTCACATTGATCGCGGGAAACGGCAGCTTGCCGTCCTTGGCGATGTGATAGAGCCGGTGAACGCCGGTGGTGGTTTCTTCCGACACGCCGCGAATGGCCTTGACCGACTGGGTCAGATAGCCCGGTTTCGCCTTGAGGAATGCCTTGAGCGCCCGCTGGAACTCGATTTCCTCGGCATTCGTGGGCTCGGGCAGGTTTTCGCCCGCCTCGACCCGAGCGCCCCACAGCGCGAACATCGTCGCGTCGCCGCCATCGTCGAGGATCATGTTGGCGGTGCGGTCCGGGTCCGCATCGCTGGTCCAGTCGAAGATCCGTCCAACATAGTCCCAATAGTCGGCGAGGCTTTCGCCCTTGATGGCGAACACCGGAATACCGCGGGCGGCGATCGCCGCGGCGGCGTGATCCTGCGTCGAATAGATATTGCAGGTGGCCCAGCGCACTTCGGCACCAAGCGCGACGAGGGTCTCGATCAGCACCGCGGTCTGGATCGTCATGTGGAGCGAGCCGGTGATCCGCGCGCCCGAAAGTGGCTTCGCCGCTCCGTATTCCTCGCGCAAGGCCATCAGGCCCGGCATTTCGGTTTCGGCGATCGCGATCTCTGCCCGGCCATAATCGGCGAGCGAGAGATCCTTCACAACATGGTCGTTCGCGCTCTCTTTGACGGCGGTGGCCACTTGGTCGTCTCCCGGCAATTCGACAAAATTGAAGATGCCGGAGAAAAAGCGGGCGGCATCCTTTCGGAAGCCGCCCTTAGACGCTGAAGGGACCGAACGTAAAGCCCGGACCTCGGGGATAAATGGTGTGACCGCAGGACCGCCGATCACGCAGGATCAACCCTAGAGGGGTCCGTTTACCCAATCTTCAACACGGACAGTGAAGCGAAATTTACCATGAGCGCGATTCTGGCGGTTGCGCACAGCCCGTCCCAAGTCCTATCTCTGCAACCAGACGGTGAGGCAGGAAAGGAACTTCTCGCATGACAATTGCAGTGGGCGACAGGCTGCCCGACGTTAAGCTGGTCAAGGCGACCGACGATGGACCCGAGGCGGTTCAATCGGGCGCGTATTTTGCGGGCAAGAAGGTAGCGCTGTTCAGCGTGCCCGGGGCATTCACCCCCACCTGTTCGATCAAGCACCTGCCCGGCTTTGTCGAAAAGGCAGCGGAACTCAAGGCGAAGGGGATCGACGAGATCGTCTGCACCGCAGTGAACGACGTGTTCGTGCTGTCGGCCTGGAACAGCGACGCCGGACATCCCGACGTGACCATGCTGGCTGACGGCAATGCGGAATTCGTGACCGCGCTCGGCCTGACCATGGACGGTTCGGGCTTCGGCATGGGCAAGCGCGGCCAACGTTTCTCGATGGTGGTCAACGACGGCGTGGTCGAACAGCTCAATGTCGAAGCCCCGGGCGATTTCGGGGTCTCGAGCGCGGAGCACATGCTCGGCCAGCTTTGATCCGGCTTATCGCTTCAGGCGATAGCTCACAAAGGCGATCCGCGATCCGTCGGGCGACCAGGAAGGCACGTTGATCGTCCCCTGGCCGCCGAACAGCCGGGTGAGGATGACCGGCGGCGCGCTGGCGTCGGCCGGCATCAGCCGCAGCTGAACGTCCTCGCGATTGGGCGGATGGTCCTCGAGCGCGATATCGTCGCCGAACGAGACATAGGCGATCCAGTTCCCGTCGGGCGAAAGGTGCGGAAACCAATCGCGCCGCACCGGATCGTGGGTCAACTGCACCTGGTTCGAGCCGTCGGCATCGGCGCGCCACAACGCCATCGCGCCCGAACGAGTCGAGTTGAAATAGAGGTATCTCCCGTCGGGCGAATATTCCGGGCCATCCTCGACGCCCGGACCGACAATCAGCGGCCAGGGCTCCCCGCCCGCGGCATTGACACCCCAGATATCGTAGCTGCCATCGTCAACGCCGACCCGGACATAGGCCAGCACCTCGCCATCGGGCGACCAGCCATGCCAGTATGAGCGCGCCTGGGGATCGTCGACCACCGTCCTGACCGGCTGCGATCCGTCGAGCGTCACGATATGAATCCGGCTGAGATTGTCGGGTTCGATCTGGTCCGAGATCACCAATTGGCTTCCGTCGGGCGAAAGGCCGTGATCGTTGTTGTTGTCGATATGGCGCCCGGTATCGACCTCGACCGGTTCGCCGCCGACGACGGGAATGCGCCAGATCTTGCCGCCGCTGTTGTAGATCAGCGTCTCGCCGTCGCGGCTCCAGTTCGGCGCTTCGATCTTGGTGTCGAAATGACGCACAATGGTGCGGCTCCGGCTTCCGCCGATCTCGATTATTTCAAGCGTCGCTTCGACTTGCGCCGCATAACCGGTGTCGGGGATATAGGCGAGTTGGGGTACCGAGATCGAAACATCGCTGAAATTCGCGGTCTCGACCACCTCGTTGTCATGGGCCGAGAGCGCCAGCCCGACATAGTAGGGCGCCTGGAAGGGAATGCGGAAGCTGCCGCCGGCGTGTTCGAGTTCGCCGTCCTCGCGGGAAACCGAGAAATAGACGAAATTGCCTTCGCGTTCGAGCCGCACCCGCGCGGGATGCCAGGTCGCCGACACGACCTGCCGCGTCGGCCCGTCCTGCACTTCGCGATACTGGAGCGAGACCATCCCGTCGCCATGGAGCATGACATCGGCATAGGGCGACCCGGGGGAAAGATTCTGGCGAATCATCAGCCCGGCCTTGCGGTGGGGATCGACGCCCTCGCCCTCGAAAGCGATATCGGCGGCAATGTGGAGATCGCCCGAGCGCTGGGTCCAGGTGTAATGGAAGGCGTCCTCGCTGCCCCAGATGTTCGCCCCGCTGGCGCTGACGCGATAGGTGCCATCTGCCAATTCCACGGCTCCCGGTGTCGAAACCGCGCCGATATCGCCATGATCGGCAAATATGCCGACCGGTTCGGCCGCCAGCGGCGAGCCGGTCATCAACGCCAGGGCCGCAAGCCCGATCCAGTGTCTCATCGCCATCCCCTTCCCAGGATGATAGCGCTACCACAACCTAAGGCGGAGCGCGAGGCCGCTAATCGGTCCAGTGATACTTGCGGTAGATTTCGCGCAGTTCGGCATAGGACGAGGCCTGCCGAATGGCGGCAGCAAGTTCCTCTTCCTCGGCGAATTGCAGCATCAAATCGCCGTCCCGGTGAAGCGCTTCGAGCAATTCGCCCTTGAAGAAATCAAGCGGCCTGGAGACCCCGCCGACCGTAGAGAATTCGACCTCGACCGGCCGCGAACGGTTGAATGCCGCCCAGACAAGCCGCTGCAAGAGCGGCAATTCGGGCATGAGAGGCCGCGCCACCATCAAATCGCCATCGGGCGTGAGGCAATGGATCTTGCAGGCCTGGTACCGGCGCACGCCGCGATGGTTCCAGTTCCTGGGCGGTCCGTCCGGCCAGTCATCAACCCAGCCATCCTCCGCGCAGGCGAGCATCAATAGCCCATCAGGCTAAGCACTTCCTTGCGGGTCCGCTCGTCCTTGCGGAAGGCGCCGGTGACTCGCGAGGTGATCATGTTGACGCCGGGCGTGGTGACGCCGCGTGCGGTCATGCAGGAATGGCTTGCCTCGATCACCACCGCGACCCCGCGCGGATTGAGGTGCTGTTCGATGCAGGTCGCGACTTCCGCTGTGAGCCGTTCCTGCACCTGCAGGCGCCGCGCATAGCCACGCAGGACCCGGGCCAGCTTCGAAATGCCGACAACCCTGTCGGTCGGCAGGTACGCGATCGCGGCCTTGCCGATGATCGGCGCCATGTGGTGTTCGCAATGCGACTGGAACGGAATGTCCTTTAACAGGACGATTTCGTCATAACCGCCGACTTCCTCGAACACCCGCGACAAGTGCTCGCCCGGATCCTCGGCATAGCCGGCGCAATATTCCTTCCACGCCCGGGCAACGCGCCTGGGAGTATCGACCAGGCCCTCGCGCTCGGGATCGTCGCCGGCCCAGCGGATCAATGTCCTGATCGCTTCCTGCACATGGTCTGGAACTTCCGGCTTGTCGGCCATGCCACCCATCCTTTCGCACCTCACCTAAGGACGGAAACGTCACTAGCCAAGAGAGGATGGGAAATGGCGCGCCCGGAACGATTCGAACGTCCGACCCTCAGATTCGTAGTCTGATGCTCTATCCAGCTGAGCTACGGGCGCACATGGAGGGGCGCACATAGGGATATGGCCTTGGCTTGGCAATCCCCTAGGAGGCGTGGCCGGCCAATTCGGCAAGCAGTTCGAGATCGACCGCCGGCATGGGCAATTGCCGCGCGCGATCGCGATCGAACCAACCCCATTCCTGTTGCTGGCGGGCAACGGGTTCGCCCGGCAAGGCCCCGGTCCTGTAAAGAATCATGACGATGGCCGGATATCCGCCCGCTGCGGCCTCGCTCGCGGACCCGAATTTCTCCAGATATCGCGAGTCGATTCGCACGCCCAATTCCTCTTCCAATTCGCGAACCAGCGCGTTTTCAGGCGTTTCGCCGATTTCCACCTTCCCGCCGGGAAATTCCCACAACCCGGCGTGCCGCCCATTCGGCCCGCGCTTCTGCAGCAGCAATTCGCCGCATTCATTGGTTACCGCCGCGGCAACCACAAGAATTTCTGTCGGAATATTTTTCAACTCCGCCATTTCCGGAAACCTTTCATTAGGAGTTTTGGCGGAAAAGCCATCTCATCGGACCGTAGGACCGGGGGCTGACAGTGAAAACGAACAATCTCCTCAAGGCAATTCTCGAAGATCGTTCGGGGGCTACCGCCGTTGAATACGGGCTGATCGCGGCACTGATTGTCATTGCGATGATCTCGTCTCTCAACACGTTTGCGAACGAGACCGTCGGAATGTGGGGCCGGGTTATCAACGACATGTCGGAAGTTACCGACGGCCTTTGAGCGACCGGCTTAGCGTTTTGTCAACCAGTGCTGCGTAATTGAACCATAGCCCAAACCGGCATCTTGTGGGGTTGGAGCGGGCGAAGAGACTGAACCAGGAGACTAGCGATGAAGTTCATTAACAAGCTGCTTCGTGACGAAGCCGGTGCGACCGCCATCGAGTATGGCCTGATCGCCGCTCTGATCGCCGTTGCTGCGATCACCGCCATGCAGAGCCTCGGCAACGAACTGAACACCACGTTCAGCACCGTTAGCGGTGAGCTGGCCGACGCCAACACCGTCTGATCGACGGCCCAAGCCAAATCAGAAGGGCGGCCGGGAAACCTGCCGCCCTTTCTGTTTGTTTATAGGGGTCAGCTGGTCAGCTGGTCAGCTGCTTGTCCTGACCACGATCTTCACCCTCTGCCCGGCCTGCAAGGTGGTGCCGGAGTCAAGCCCGTTCAGGACGCGGAAACGCGCTTCCCGGGAATCGTTGTAGGCCATGCGAGCGGCCAGTGACGCAACGGTGTCGCCGCGCTGTACGGTCACCACGTCGATCCGCCGCGGAGTGATCGCTGCCGCCTCGGTCGAACTGATCCGCCGCATGGAACTGAACATCGGCGAGAAGACCCCGCTCTGTCCGGCCGGCGTGATGGCGGCAAAGTGAAACGCCCGGTTGTTGGCAAACTCGTAGGCATAGACCACCACATCGACCTGTTGCTGGCCATTATTGACCCGCGCTGTGCCGTAGGCCGCCGGAATACCGTTGATCGAGCTGCGCTGCATGGTTTGCGGCGCAAGCTGCTGCTGGTCCCCGCCCAATGCCTGAAAAACCGAACGAACATAGGCCTCGAGATTGCCATTATAGGCGGCCGTGGAAAGCTGCGCCCGACCGCTGTTCCCGTTGATCGAAACGGCGCGGGTCCCGTTGACCATGTAGAACCCTTCGGGAGCGGTAAATTCGAGCCTGAATTCGGGGTGGATGAAGCGGTTGCCCTCGATCACGCCCTGCACCGGATCGTCACCGTACATGATATTGTCGATCCGGGTCAGGAAGGTATCGCGATTGGTCACCGAGCCCGGCACGCCCACGGCCTTCTGGTTGGCGGTCTCGATGCGCGACGCGGGATCGGGATGGGTCGATGCCCATTCGGGCATCCGGGCGTCGCGGCCCTGCAATTGGGAATCGAACGAATTCTGCAAAGCGAGGCTGTGGAGCAAGGTCGCCATGGCCCGCGGATCGTATCCCGCACCGCCAAGATAGGAGATTCCGAGCTCGTCTGCTTCCAGTTCCTGCGAACGCGAATAGCTCAGCGTTGCCAGCGCAGGCACAGTCGAGGAAACCTGCTGTCCCAGACGGCCGAGCGCCGAATCCCCGAAGACCACGCCCGACAGCACCTGGCCAAGCACGCCCAGCAACGCATTCTGCTGCGCTGTCTGCTGGCGGCGGGCCGAGTGCCGCGCCGCGACATGGCCGACCTCGTGCCCGAGGACTGCAGCCAGCTCGGCCTCGTTGTTCATCAACGCAACCAGCTGCCGCGTGACATAGACATAGCCGCCCGGGACCGCGAACGCGTTATTGACCGAGGAATTGAGCAAAGTGACGTTGAAATCGCCCGGACTTTGCGAAATCCCGGACTGATAGGCGATCGTCTGGCCGACGCCTACCACATAGTCGGCCTGCGCACCGCTCATTTCGCCACCGAATTCGGCAATGATCTGGGGATGCGTTTCCGCACCCTGCTGGGCCTCGGCCTGGGTGATCGGGGTACCAGTCGATGCGATCGGTCCGCCAAGGCAACCGGTTAGAGCAAGCGCAGCTGCCCCCAGCAACATGGTCGATCTGGCACGAATATTGGCTAGCGGTTGCATCGTCTCGCTCCTCTTACCGGCTTTGCCCGCCATTCAATTCGGCGGAATGTTTTTCGTATGTAGAACCGTTTTCCGGGCGCGTGGTTCCGGCCTGGTTATTGCGATCCAATTTTCAGGAACCTGTCCTCGCGCATTTTCCTGAGTTTGGCGGGTGTCAATTTACCCAGTGCATCCAGCTCCTCGCCGATTGCCTTGCCAAGCGCCTCGATGGTCGCCGCGGGATCGCGATGCGCCCCGCCAATCGGCTCGGGGACAATCCGGTCGATCACCTTGAGCTTGAGCAGGTCCTGGGCCGTAACCTTCATAGCTTCCGCTGCTTGCGGCGCCTTTTCGGCTGTCCGCCACAGGATCGATGCGCAGCCTTCCGGCGAAATCACCGAGTAGACTGCATGTTCAAGCATCAGCACCCGCTCCGCACTGGCCAGCGCTACGGCGCCCCCCGATCCGCCCTCGCCCACGATCGCGGCCACCAAAGGGGTTCTGAGCGCCAGGCATGCCTCGGTCGATCGGGCAATTGCTTCGGCCTGGCCGCGCTCCTCCGCCTCGACGCCGGGAAACGCACCGGAAGTGTCGACCAGCGTGACCACCGGCAGGCCGAACCGGCTGGCCAAATCCATCAAGCGGATCGCCTTGCGATAGCCTTCGGGCTTGCCCATGCCGAAATTGTGCCGGATCCGGCTTTCGGTATCGTTGCCCTTCTCATGGCCGATCACGAGCAACCGCCGATTGCCGAGCCGCGCAAGCCCGCCGATAATCGCCTCGTCCTCGCCGAAATGGCGGTCTCCCCCCAGCGGCAGGAAGTCCTCGAACAGGCCTTCGACATAGTCCTTGAAATGCGGCCTTGCGGGATGGCGGGCGACCTGCGTCTTCTGCCATGGCGTCAGCGCGTTGTAGGTGCTGGCCAACAGGTCGGCGCATTTGAGTTCGAGCCGCTTTATCTCCTTCGAAATGTCGACTTCGTCGCCATCGGATGCAGATCGAAGCTCGGAAATGCGCGCATCGAGCGCCGCGACCGGCTTTTCGAATTCAAGATAGGAAATCATGGGAATTCGCTAGTCCGGTTGGGCTTTCCCGGCAAGGGGATGCCGTTCATTGACCAGGGCGACCAGCCGCGCCGAATCGACATGGGTATAGATCTGGGTGGTGGCGATGTCGGCATGGCCCAGCAAGGTCTGCAGCACCCGCAGGTCCGCCCCGCCTTCGAGCAGGTGGGTGGCAAAGGCATGCCGCAGCACATGCGGGCTGAGCTTGGCGGGATCGAGCCCGGCGCGCGCCGCGAGTTCGCGTAGCAATTGGAATAAACGTATTCTGGTCAAATGTTTACCGCGCGAAGGAAAAAGAAATTTGCCGTCGTCCGGGCGCAGTCTCAGCCACCGCGCAAGGACCTGCCTGGCGCGATTGCTCACCGGAACCATCCGCGCCTGGCCGCCCTTGCCCATGACGGTGAGGAACGGCGCATCGCGCGGGGCGGCGCTGAGGGGAAGCGAGACGAGTTCGCTCGCCCTGAGACCCGATCCGTAGAGCAGTTCGATCAGCGCGAGCAGGCGGATTGCCTCGGGCCGGTCTCCCGCAGCCTCTTCCTCGGCCTTTTCGAACAGGGATTCGACTTCGCGATGGCTGAGTATTCTCGGTAGCGGACGGCGGGCGGATGGTCGCGGAAGGGCCGAAGACGGATCGTCCTTGCGCAGCCGTTCATCGACCAGGAAACCGAAGAATTGCCGCAGGGCCGAGCTCTTGCGCGAGACAGTCGAAGGGGCATATCCCGTCCATCTTCCGGCCAGCTTTCTCAGTGCTTCGCGATCGGCAGTCGCCAGGTCGCCGACCAGGCCTTCGGCGGCCTCGAGGTCGCGGCGATAGGCCGCCAATGTGTTGGCTGCCGCTCCCCGCTCGGCCGCGAGCATCATGAGAAAGTCCTCGATCGCGGACATCAGCCGCGCGCAACGGCCTCCGCGGCGATCATCCGCGCTTCCGCCGAGAGGCCGACCTGGTTGAGCGACCGGACGATGTAATAGAGATTGCGCGCGGTCATCTTGTCCCAGCCGCTGCCTTGCATGCCGAGGCCCGCCAGCATCGCGACGAGCGCGGGATTGTTCACTTCCGCCGCCCTGGCAATTATCCGGCTCCAGTCGCTTTCCCGGCCCAGATTCAGGCCGAAGCGGTTCGAATAGCTGCTGGCCGTGCCGCTGTCGATCCGGCCCAGCCCGGCGAGGCCGGCGACGAGGAAGCGCGACTTGCGCTGGCCCGCGCTGTCGTCGTCGTCGATGAAGCTGTCGATGCCGCCGCTCGAGACAGTGCCATCGCGACTGGGCTGCGCGAGGGCCAGCAAGGCCCAGCCCGTGCTCCCGGTCGAGACGACCCGCCCCCAACGCATTGCATTCCGGTCAAGCCCGGCAGACAGCATCGAGGCGATCAGCAGGCCGGCCTCGTCGGCAAGGTCTTCGCTCGGATCGACCCTGGCGGCCGCATAGGCGGTAAGGACAAGCCGGCCATAGGCGGCATCGGGACCCCAGATCGTCCGCATCGCGTCGAGCCGGTCCGGGCCGCTTTGCGCGACATAGGCTTCGCGCAGGGCGATCGACAGCTCCCGTGGCTCGCCCGTGACGTTGTCGTCGGCGTAAATCTGCGAATAAAGGTCGACCATCGCCCGACCGGAGAGGACCCCTTCCGTGCCCGCGATTTCCGCACCGGCCGCCCTTTCGGCAAGAGACTTCGCAGGCGATAGGGCATCGAACCGCCGGTACCAGTCGATCTCACCGTCAGCGTCTTCGAGCGAATCCGGCACCGCCATGCCGAGCGCCGAGGCGAGCGAATAGCGGAACGGGGTGATCCATTCGGCTTCGTCCCATTCGATCGTGACCGATCGTCCGCCTTCGGTTGCCGCACCGGCATAACGCTGCGCAAGGAGGACATCGATCCGCGGCGCGATTTCGCGGCTCAAGGCGCGATCGAGTTCGCGTGTGGATTCGCGACCGTCTCCGGCATAGGCCAAACAGATCGACTGCAGCAGTTCCCATTGCGGATCCTGCCGCAAGCCGCCCTTGAGCGTAGCGACGGGGCACATCCCGACAATGTCGCCGGTCGCAAGATAGGCGTCGAAGGCGGCATTGGCGAGCCGCTCGTCATAGTTCGAGGAGTCGACGTCCTGCGCCAGCGCCCGCGCGACATAGGGTTCGCCCAGCCGGTTGAGGGCAGCCGCGCGCAAGCTCGCAAATTCCACCGGATTCATCCCCTGTGGCGCATCGAGTCGGCTCGCAAGTGCCCGCCGCAGCAGGATATGGCCCCAGCGCGAAACGGTGCCCTGGCGCATCCCCCCCAGCATCGACCTGACCAGCGAAACCGGCTGGCCGGCCAAGGATTGCGAGGGAAACCCGCCTTCCGACATGGCGATCACCCCGACCCTGCGCAGCGCCCGTCGCGCGCCGGGAGGAATGTCGAACTTGGGCTTGAGCCCGAACAACTCATCGATCTCGTCGGAGGTCATTTCCTCGAGTTCTTCGATGGTCGGGAAATCCGCGGGCAGGTTGATCGGCGAGACGCTCACGCCACCGGCCTCGAAGCCCGGCAACGGCCGCTGCACCGGTTCTACCCTGACCGTCGGATCGGGTGCGACGACCCGCGGCGGCGCCTGGGACGGAGTCGGCGCAGGGGCCGGCGCCGGCGCTGGATTGGCATAGATGTCGGGCAGCAGCGAGTCCGGCGCGGCCAGGGCCACGCTCGATCCGAGCGCGAACACCGAAGCCCCGAAAAGCAGCGCCCGTTTCATTCGCTCGACTCCGGCACTGCAACCGGCTCGACAATCTCGGTCAAGGGCCGTTCCCCTCCGTCGTACCAGGCCAGTGCCAGGAGCAGAAACAGGACCAGTCCCGCTCCCGTCCAGATTCGCCGCTTGCTCATCACCAAACTTCAATAACTCCGGCTAGGCCGTGCGGCCAGCATGCTTGCGTAGCCGGTTAGCCTATCTATAGGCAAAGCGGCAATGACCAAGACGGAAACCGCCCTTTCCCCCGAGGAAACCAGCGCGCTGGCGAAACGGCTCGACCGGCCGATCGTGCTGATCGGGATGATGGGAGTCGGCAAATCAACGATCGGGCGCAAGCTTGCCGCGACCTTGAACCTGCCGTTCGCCGATGCCGACGAGGAAATCGAAAAGGCCGCCCGGATGAGCATCGGCGAAATCTTCGAACAGTTCGGGGAAGACTACTTCCGCGACGGCGAAAGGCGGGTGATCGCGCGGCTGGTGGGCGAGGAGCCCTCGGTGATCGCGAGCGGCGGCGGGGCGTTCGTGAACGACGAAACCCGCGCGCTCATTCTCGACAAGGCCATCGCGGTGTGGCTCGACTGCGATCTCGACGTGTTGGTCGAACGGGTCAGCCGCAAGGACACCCGTCCCTTGTTGCGCGAAGGCGATCCGCGAGAAATCCTCACCCGGCTGAAGCGGGAACGCGAACCGATCTATGCGCAGGCCCCGATCCATATTGCCAGCCGGACCGGCCCGCACGAATCCACCGTGCAAAACATCATCAAGGCGATCGACCAATGGCTAGCGTAAATGTCGAACTCGCGGGCCGTTCCTACCCGGTCCATATCGGCAGCGGACTGCTGGCCGATCTGGCGATCCATTGCGCGCCCTTGTTGCGCAAGGAGCGGGTCCAGATCGTGACCGACGAGCATGTCGCGCATCACTGGCGCAACACGGTCGATGCCTCGCTGATGGGGGCCGGCTTCCAGACAGCCTGGCTGGTCCACCCCGCGGGCGAAGCGACCAAGAGCTGGGACGGCCTCGCGCAGACGGTCGATTGGCTGCTTGCCGAGGAGGTCGAGCGCGGCGACCACATTATCGCGCTCGGCGGCGGCGTGATCGGCGACCTGACCGGATTTGCGGCGGCGGTGCTCAAGCGTGGCTGCGGCTTCATCCAGGTGCCGACAACCCTGCTGGCGCAGGTCGATTCGAGCGTCGGTGGCAAGACCGCGATCAATGCCGGCGCGGGCAAGAACCTGGTCGGCGCGTTCCACCAGCCCTCGCTGG